>DTPJ01000882.1 GCA_011334435.1 Candidatus Poribacteria bacterium
TGTTGTTAAAGAACCAACAAGCTATTGTGAAATCTCCTTTGAACTTAAAATCATCATGGTCAGGGATCATTACATAAGCCTCTGTCCCATTAACCGAAATAGCGGAGCCAATTTTGCCGTTTTTGTCAAATTGAGCATTACCGATCAATTCACCATCATGACCCCTGTTAGAAGCATCTTTGACTTTCTTTCCTGAACCTTCATCAAATAGCCATGCGCCGACTAAACCCTCCAACGAGTAACTGGATATTAGCGGAACTAAAGCGATTGTCAATATACATATTAGCAAAATCAAACGTTTAAGCATAAAGACACCTCCTTATAAAACTTTGGACATTAAAATTAGCGATGCAAAAATAAATGTAAAATAACATCTATCTCATCAATTGACCACCTGTTATAGTGATCGCCTGACCTGTCTCATAAGGTTGATCTATCAGATAATAGATCGTGTGCATAACATCTGGAACAGTGCAACCTCTGCCCATCGGAACTTTTGACTCATAAAAACGTCTGACGTCTTCTATTGTCTTAGCTCCTGGGACTTTGCCTGCCCTTAGATATTGCACGAAAAGACCTTTCTCTGGATCTGACCACAATGGACCGTCAAGGAAGTTACCGGGACAGACCGCATTAACCTTTATGCCGTCTTCCACAAGCTCCAATGCAAAACTCTGAGTCAGACCTATACCGCCGAATTTACTTCCAGCATAAGCGGAATTCTTATTGCTTCCCTGTAAGCCTGATTTTGAATTTATCTGTATAATATCCGATAAGTATGACTTATCGTATTTATGTTGCGCTGACATTATCGGCGAAGCATGTTTTACTACCAAGAAATAGCCGATATAATTAACTTTTGTAACGAATTCAAAATCTTTCAGTTCCATGACCTTTACGCTTCCAGATTTGACAACGCCTGCATTGCTAATGAAGACATCAATCCCACCATACTCACGGACTACCTCAGAGATCATATTACTGACCGAAAGTTCATCGGTCACATCTACTTTTACGGCAAAAGCAGTGCCATTACCATACTGCATATTCAAAGATTCTGCGACATCTTGCGCCCCTTTTAAGTTTAGATCGGCGAGAATAACATAAGCACCTTCATTAGCAAGACTTCTTGATATTCCCTCACCAAATCCCTGAGCGGCGCCTGTGACAACTGCGATCTTTCCTTTAACACGCCCTCTAACTGATGATCCTGATGCGATCTTTCTTCTGTAGCTTTCAACTTCCCATTCGTCAATGAATTTCGCCTGTCTATCGTTCAAGAAATGCGGTCCACCAAAAGATGACGACCACTTTAAAATTTTTATTGAGTCCTCATAGACGATTTTTGAATTGTCCGCATCACGTTTTCTGTCACCAATGCAAAACATGCCAAGTCCTTGAATTAAAACTACTTTCGGACGATAACCATGTTTTTTTATAAATTTCTCCGCAAGTGATTTTGTCCTGTTGAGTATGCTGTCAGTATCCTCGTCAGATGATTTTACGTTGACCCACAAGGGCATTCTTTTACAATATACTATCTGATCAGGAGAAAAAGCACCAGAATTCGCCAATTCTTCGCCATTTTCGGAACAAACAAAGTCCATTATCAATGACGAATCACTATATGTGACAATAGGATAGCCATCATCGCCCTTGAAAATAGCTCTAAGTGCAGGAGATATTTCGTTGATCTTTTTATTATCAGTAGGGACATCTGGAAATCTTTTATCACGCATACCAAAAACGGATTTTGCACCTTTTTTACTTATATATTCATTAATCTTTTCAATAACTTGATCGGTCAATGCCTTTATTTTTTCTGCGTCATTAGCACTGACAAAGATGCCATGATTCTGAATTAGGATTATTTCAGGATCAATGTCATTATGGTCTGCCCTGTATTTAACGAGTGCGTTTTGGACTTTCTTCGCGAGAGTATATCCGGGGTCAGTGTAATCAATCCAAAGCGTGTTATCGCCAAATAACTCTTCTGCTATGCTTTTTCCACTTTTTCCACATGTCAAGCCGTTTATCAGATGTGGGTGAGTATGGACTATAAACTTATATTTGATTGATTCATGCAACATGGTCTCAACAGATGGTCTAGCGCTACTTTCTTTATCAATTTTAGCGTCTAATAATTTTTCTTTGACCTGCTCTTCTCGTTTTATTGGGTCTTTGTGATATGACTCTTGCAGAATTTGCCTGACTTTTTTACGAGATAGTGCGATAAATCCTTCTTTTGTTATATCACCAAGCGAAATTCCACTTGATTTTATGTAAAGAATATCATCAGTTTTGACAGAGGTATTGCCTCCGCCTGCCAACACAAAATCTGGATCACTGCCGTAATATCTTGACAAAGCGACAATTTTATCCAGATCATCATTCATTTTTTTCCAATCAATCTCTTCCCAATTATATTTAGATGCCATATTTTTTCTTCCTTCTCTCCTTAATATACAATCTTTATTTTATATAGTAGCGTATCCTCTTAGACTGAAAAATTAACATATCAGCTGAAAGGCTGAGCTACAAATCCTATTTTGAAAATCAATGTTTAAGCATTAGAGAGACCCTTCACTTCGTTCAGGGTGACATACAAATTCATTCAGGGTGACATATACATTCAGGGTGACATATAAATGTCATTTTGATAGAATAGAGAAATCTCAAATTAGCGTTTACTTTGATAAATAGTATGAGATAACACCCTCTCCGATGGATTCTAATTTCTCCTTTTCCATATCGGTTCTGTTTCCCGATGAATCAACATACCCCGCTTGACCTTTGCTAACAAGATATTGATGCGCCACAATAACACACGCACCTTTCCAAAAAGTTTCTTTTAGGAATTCGTCAAGCGGAACATTATTCTTGCATCTCGGATAAATAGGCTCCATCATCGGAGTATTATGCTCTGTTCCAGCAGTTATCACCATGCCTTTATCCTTGAAAATAGATACATAATTTTTAAGGATATTTATGTCATTCCTTGCAGGTATAAATTCCGCACAATATATGCCTTTTTCAATCAGCATATCGCATAGAGACTCTGGGTCTTTTTCAATCTCGGTCGGGTCGCCTTTTGTGCCGTCAACAAGCACAGGATAACAAGGTATCCCTCCCATATCTAACATGACATTTTTTGCTGTGTCAATGTCAAGATATGCTTCGGGACTTTCCTCAACAAATGCAACCTTGCCTGCTTTTAATAAGTTTGATCTTAATTCCTCTTGTAGAAGGACTTCATTTGATATGTCAACTTGGCTATCCTTGCCATAGATAGCTTTTATTGCCTTTGCCCTATCGCTAACATCAGGAAATTTTTTCATCAATGCCTGCTGTAAGGCTTTTGCTAAATGACGTTCCCTGACAGTTCCATTAGTCATATTTTCCAATATATAATTATAATCTAACTGGATCTTAGGAAGGACATTTTTAAGATGGTCGTTTAATTTAGCGATCATCTGCCGAACTTGGATGTCAAGAGCATTAGCAATCTTAGCTAATATATCAAGCGTTTTTTTACTTGATATTAAAGGGTATTGGAAAGCCTTTCCGCAAAAATATATTCTACCGGGATTGTTCGGATCATTCCATCTCGCGCCTGTCTTTTGATCGTCAACAGATAGGGCGATGGTTTCCATTCCATAAGCGGGAAATACCTTTGCTTTTAGACATTCTTTGGTGAATTCCTCATATCCTTGTGTTGTGTTAAAATCACTTATTCCAAGCACAATAACGTTTTGATCATGCGCCAATTCAATTGCTTCTGAGACATTTTTGAATGCAGAAAATGAATATGGCGTATGGATATGTAGGTTAGCAAAACCTGCCTTTTGATCCTTATAATAGCTGATAATCTTATCAATATCTGGATAATTCTCAAACATATTAAACACGGATAATTTCCTCAACTTTCTGATGAATTAAAACGATGCACTGAGTATCGGCAATTTAATTGCCTCATTAATTTTTGAAGATGCAAGTTGATTGTTGCCAAATTCAGATGCCCTTGAGGCGATATAAATAGGCGTCCAATCATCAATAAGATTGCCGATCAAGTATCCTCCACCTGCGAAGATAGCAACCCATATAAGCGAACCTGCGATAAACTGCCCGACTGTAAGCTCATTTTCATCAACTTTATCATCAGTAAGGTCTTTATAACTGACAGCAAGAGTAAAAGCACATAAAGCAAGGCAACCGCCACCACCACATAAAGCAAAATCTCCCGCATAACCTTTTTTAACCATTATGTTTGAAACATCATAGGTTTGAAAGGTCTGTGGAATGCCATTCACACGTAATGATACAGTTTCCATGTCCATTATAAGTCGTTCGCCTTGGATCATTTGTCCATTCTTCATAAAAACCCGAGCCTTAGGGTAGGTAATTCTATATGAGCTTTGAGCAAACGATGGCATAGTCAAAATAAACATGAGTATTACAGTCAAATATAATGATAAGTAACACTGCATTTTGTTCATTTTATCTCCCCTTATATGAAAGACTATATGTTGTTTTAAGTAATCTTATCAAAATATGTATGAAATATCAACTGAGAATTTTGAAAACGCGTTGAATTCAATTATCATAAAAATTAAAAGGGAAACTCTAATGGTCTTTTTCAAAGGTGGGCTTTAAGGATTTATATTTAATAAAAATGACTGAATTATGGCAGGAGTAATTATTGAAGTTAGATGCACTCTCTTATTATCCTCGCCGTCTCACGGGCAACGATGATCTCCTCATTTGTCGGAATTACTAAAATTTGAACTTTGCTATCTGATGTGGATATGTTAGATTCGCCTTTCGCATGCTTGTTTTTTTCGTGATCAATCTTTATCCCTAAAAATTCCATATTTTCGCATATATCAGCACGTCCACGAACCGATCTTTCTCCTATGCCACCGGTGAAGACCAATACGTCTAATCCTCCCATTGCAGAGGCATAAGCACCGATATATTTTTTTACGCTGTAATGATAAGCTTGAACGGTTAGCCTTGCAAGATCATTGCCTTTGTCCATCTCATCTAATAAATCTCGCATATCGCTACTGACACCTGATATTCCCAACATACCTGATTTTGTCGCAAGGATATTTCTTATCTGATCTGTGGTTAATCCCTCTTTATCCATGATAAACGGAATTAAAAATGGGTCTATATCTCCACAGCGAGTTGACTGCATAACTCCACTTTGTGCAGAAAATCCCATACTTGTATCTATTGATTTTCCATATTTAATCGCACATATTGACGAACTCCCGCCAAGATGACAGGATATAATCTTCAATTTATCAGCAGGCAGACCCAAAAACTCTGGCGCCCTTTGTGAGATATATCTATGTGACGCACCGTGGAAACCATATCTTCTAACCCCGTATTTTTCATACCATTCATAAGGGACACTGAATATATAGGCATAATCGGGGATAGTTTCGTGAAACCATGTCTCAAAGACTGCTACAAGCGGTTTATTTGGCAATATTTTTTGAAACGCTCGGATTGATGCAATGTAAGCGGGATTATGGAAAGGTGTCAGCGGTATATATTCTTCAAGTGCCTTTATCACATTTTCGTCTATCAAAGCAGAACTTGTTATTCCTTTTGCAAATACCGCCTTAAATCCTATACCTGTTAGCTCCGAAAGATCGTTTAAGACGCCATAATTAGGATCGGTAAGCAAGGAAATAGAAATTTCAATGGCTCTATTATGATTGGGAATATCCATCTCTTTCTTTATATCATCTTTGCCTGTGACTGAATGCGTCAGAATAGATGATGATTTGCCAACTCTCTCTATATATCCTTTTGCAAGCGTAATCTCATCAGCCATATTGATAACTTGATACTTAAAAGATGAACTCCCAACATTTGATACCATGATTTTCATATCTGAAACTTCATGTCTCATCTGACTTTTCCTCTACCTTCAATATCCCAGATAGTTTCAAGTCTATCATTTCTTATGCCATAAAACTTATCATGCAGATTTATCGTAGTGCAACAATGAGTAGGTATTAGTTCAATTTTATCCCCTCGTTTTAGGTCAATTTCGGACTTGCTGACATCTAAATTTCCGTGTTCTTCTGATAAACGGGTTAATTTTACGCCCTCTATTCCTTTAACCAAAGGTAATCCAAACTCCTTTGTCATGGTCTTAATGCCTGCGTCAATTATAGCAGTTGTTTTGTTTGGTCTGCTTATAACTGTTGATAGAATGGTCAAAGCACAATCAAATTCATTGACGACATTCTTATAATAAGCGTCCATCACTACATAAGAACCAGCCTGAATTTCGGTCATTTCAGGGATTTTCCCTGTTATATTGTAAGTTCCAGTCCCTCCTCCGCTCATAATCTCTACACGAAGACCGCTACGTTCAATCAAATCTTTAGTTTCAACAAGTAAAGCCATACTTTTTTCAGTCTCATATTTTCGTTTGTCAAAATCTGGGATTGTGACAGTATGACCCTCATATCCCATCAATCCAGCGAATGTGAGATTTTTTGATTTTTCAATTTTATGTGCTAATTTTAACGCTGGTTCTCCCGGCTCAACTCCGCATCTTTTCATACCTATATCAACTTCAACAAGCACTTTAAGATTAACCCCTTTATTGAACGCAGATTTAGATAAATGTTCAACGTTATCTTCATCATCTACCGCGACGATTAAATCTGCATGTCTTGCAAGACTGGTAAGCTTTTCAATTTTGAGAGGAGTTATGATCTCATTAGCGATTAAGACCTGTTTTATCCCGCTATTGACCATAACTTCTGCTTCACCAAGTTTTGCACATGTCACACCGATAGCAGAAGCATCAATCTGCTTATGTGCGATAATAGGTGTTTTATGAGTTTTTGTATGCGGTCTCAGATTTGCGTTGACACTGCGGAAAAAATCAGCCATTTTAGCTATGTTTGATTCCATCAGATCAAGGTCTATCAGCAAGATCGGCGTATCAAGTTCATATTTGTATGCACCAATAGGCGTTTCATCAAACTGCATTTTTGTCACCTTTATTAAAAACGGACGCTCGCCCCAAAATTCCATAACCACGAATTATTAATCTGATCATTCATTACAAATGTGACTTCACTTCCAATGTTGACAAGTGGCAGAATTTTAACCTTCAAGCCCAATTTAGGGACAGGTTTCCAAACAGTATAAAGCTTATCTTTTGAGTTTAGATAAACATAATTCAAAGTAAGCCCTGCATAAGGCTCAAACAAGAATAGAAGATTAGAACTTATCAATCCATTGATAGAAACAACGCCAAAACCGGGCGCTGATACCTTCATAGTCTTTTCTTTGGGCAGATATATCATTGAATATTGCCCGTCAATAGCAGCATTCAACATGGCACTTTTAAGCAATCCAAATTTATAGTCAACTGATAGGATAAGTGGCTGAGAGAACTCAAATTCATTTCCCTGCCCAAATCCTAACGTAGCACCAAATCCGCCTAATCTGCCGTTCAGATATATTTGAAGTGAGTCAATATTACTTTTAACATCTGCGTCAAAATCAGGCACTTCACCTTCACCTGTTATCAGCCTTCCGTGCATTGACAAACAGATATTTTCTGATTTTGCTGAGCTAAAAATGCTTGGGGCGAGAAGCGTTCCAAAAAGTGCTACAATTTCAGTCTTTTCTTTATCCTTGTCATTATCATCTGAACTTGCGATAGAATTTAACGGTATTACTGAGATCAGAAAAGCAACAATAAGGGCAGATATAGACATTTTTTTCATCGCATTTCTCCTCATGAATGATTTTGTTAAACGTTTCATAAATCGCTTCATTTTTTGACCTTATAAACAAACACGGCTCCTACAATCATAAAGATAATATTCGCCGACCAGCACGATATTATTGGGTGCAAAACGCCATTATTTCCAAGTGCCTCAAAGATCGCTATCGCTACACCCCAATATACAAAACTGATAAACATGGTCAAAAGAAAACCAACAGCAGCACCAGATTTTCCGAACATGACAAATAGAGGAGAGCCAAGCATAGCCATTACAAAACAGGCATAAGGAAAAGACAACCTGCTATGAAAACTTACAAGGTCTTTTCTTACCACTTGTCCAGTCCTTTTTTTGTAATTTATAAGTTTGGATAGTTCTTTAAGTGGCATTGTTTCTTTTGCTTGTGAACTTTTGACCATGATTTCTGGGTCTTCCTGGACTATAATATCTTTAATATTAAATGGGTTTTCCTGCCAAATTCCATCTTTATATGTCCTCACAATGCCATTTTTAAGATGCCATATTCCATCAGTCCAAGAAGCCTCTTTCGCATCTATCTGACTTTTGACATCGTAATTCGCATCTAAATCATATATTGTCAATCTTTGCATATTACTGTTATTTAAGTTTATAGTGTCTATATAAAATACTCGGTTTTCGGAGCTGATAAAAACGATATTTCTTGATATACCCGGGGCTTCTGGATTCAATCCTTTCAGTTCAATATCTCTCTTCGTAGCGCGTGTTACAACTTGATCGTTAAAAGCT
This sequence comes from Candidatus Poribacteria bacterium, assembly GCA_011334435.1. Taxonomy (GTDB): domain Bacteria; phylum Poribacteria; class DTPJ01; order DTPJ01; family DTPJ01; genus DTPJ01. The sequence continues at coordinate 8,538 of DTPJ01000882.1, forward strand.
ATCATAACAATAGCTATAAGAAAAGCAAGCAAAAAGATCGGGAGAAAAATGCGATATAAACTTATTCCGCAGGTTCTCATAGCCGTTATTTCATTATTTTGAGTCATGCGACCAAGTGAAAAAAAGGTAGCGAAAAGCATTGATGGCGGTGCTATCTGGATTACATATCCCGGCACTTGCAAAAAAAGGCTCTCTATTGATGATATGAGCGACATACGTTTGGCAATGAAAGTTCCGACTTCCTTTTCGCCAAATCTAACAACGAGAAGAAGTGCTGTAAAGAAGCCAAGACATGCAAGAAAACTCTTTATAAATTCTCTAATTAAATATTTATCAATAACCTTCATTTTTTCCTTCTAAAAGGTATTTTTGATACCAGAACAAACACTTTAATTATTGTGCATTAGTTGCCCATGTTTGTCAAGTATAATTTCTTCCCACTTTGACCATGCTTTGCTTAATTGCTTAATTTAATTGCTTAATGTGTATTTGACATTGTTAGTATACTATGGTATAATGATTATAGAACAGGAAGTTAATGAGCAGAAATCCGTTCCGCTCAAAAGTTGGGAGATGAAAAACCGTGAAAAATATAAAGAAATCGCTTTTTTATTCTGCAATTATCCCTTTTATTATCACAATATTGACTGGCTGTTCCGTAGGTATTAGACCAGCTTATTATGATCTGCCTCCATTAGATAGCAATCAATACTACTACGGAGAGCCAGTCAGTAATCAATATTATAATGTTTCGCCTCCATTACCGAATTATAGTTACAGTTATGGTTCTGGTTATGATCCGTGGACTATGGGAACATATTACGATTATAATCCACCTCAAAGAACAGGTTACAGTTCAGGCGATTCATCAAGCTCTAACACAGCCGCATGGGATAGCAGTAATCGTCCATCAATGAGAGATAGAGGAGTATCTTCCAGTTATGAATCAAAAGCTCCAACTAATGACCAATCGTATTTGAGAAGAGAAAGAATAGCTCAAGATTCAAGCACAAGCGATTCCGCTAACCGAAAAGTGAGAAGAAACACAAATCAAAATTCATCACAATCCGATCAAGATCAATCCTCCAACCAATCCGATCAGTCTAATGTTAAAAGGCGACCACAACCACAA
>DTPJ01000837.1 GCA_011334435.1 Candidatus Poribacteria bacterium
GATGATAATGTCTCCGATCGTATTAGCGATGCTATAAAAAGCAAATTTCTTCAATGTTATCTGACGTCAGATATTGCATTCCTTCCTACACAAAAAACCTTATTATCCCTAAAAATACAAAATGGAATAAAATTCCTTGATGCAAAAGAATTTGCAAACGAAGGTATCTTTATAAACAATATTAACACTAACGTATCATATAATTTTTTAGGATTTCTTATGCCTGCCTTTACGGGAGAAATTAAAACCCGAACATCAATTCATAGCAGAGATGATGTCGTCCCAAGCGAAGAATCTTTTCTAAGAGGGCTTGTTGGATTATCTATGAAAACGTTTATATCCAAAGACCTTTCTATTAAAACATTCTATAATTATAGAGCTAACAATTTTGAGAATTTTGACCAATTTGACAGGCAAACACACGAATTAGGCATAAGAACAGATGTTAAATTATTGCCAAACTCATCTATGAGTCTGCAATATCAACGAGAAACAGCGAGATTTAATAAATGGAGTGAGGGAATATTATTACGCAAAGATTCATATGATATTTTAACGGTTGGGATACAGACATATCAAAATCTTTTGCTTGATATGAGTTTATCCTACGAAAATAACAGATCAAGCATTGACAAATACTCATATAAAGGTTATATATTATCTGTTATGTTAGCGAAGGCAATATCTCAAAACACAGTGTTTGAGTTATATTCGTTTCTCCGAACAAGAAGTAATATCTTGATAATTGAAAACAATGCCACCCAGATAGATACGGAAGATGAGGAAAAAGGCACTGTTACAGTTAAAATATCAAGAGATATTACAGATCAATTTGCATTAGAGGCACAATATGAGCTGAAAAGAAACAGACTTATAAATGAAGAAAATGTCTATACAAAGAACGTTATATCTGTCTCAGCTTTGTATAAATTCTGAGAATAAAGAAAATTTCAATGTAAAACGACATTTTCTAATTCCTGAATGGATGAATCATTTATAGATTTATGCGGAGGAAAACCAAATGCTTTATCATAGTTACTCTTTTGGAACAATTTTGCTATTATTCTCTATCTTTGTAGTATCAAGCTATGTCTTTTTAAGGGTCACTTTTGCGGATATGATGGCAGATTCTCCTGTAACTTTCCCGAAAGAAGGGGCATTGCCCGCAAAATATCCGCCCGATCAACCATCAAAGGAATGGCAAATCCCTGAAGAAGGCTACTATATTTTCAGTACACCTGAACGGTCTTTGGAGCAGATCGCAATTATCCAAGCAGAAATGCCAAAAGGCGAATTTTCTATACCTCCGACTGATTGGACTTATCTAAAACGCACTAAAAAAATCTTAACAGAAGGCGGAACACTTCGTCTATTCGCTATTGGCGATAGCATCGTGAATGACACAATGCGATCTGGTTGGGTAGCTAAACTAAAAGAAGCTTATCCAAAAGCTGATATTCAAGCGACCGTTTATGTTCGCGGTGGTGGAGGTTGCCAACACTATAAAGAGGAGAACCGGATAGAAAAATATGTCTTGCCCCGTAAACCTGATCTTGTTTTTATCGGAGGCATTAGTCAAAAGGATATAGAAAGCATACGAGAGGTCATTCACCAACTACGTTCTGCTTTGCCAGAAGTTGAGATTCTTTTAGCTACTGGGACTTTTGGGACAGCAGACCCAAGGTCACCAGAGGAACTTGCGAAAGCTCCCCATTCAGGAACTGGTGCTTATGGTCAATCCCTGAAAAAACTCGCAAGCGAAGAAAAATGTGCCTACCTAGATATGACCACGCCTTGGGCTGAATATATACGATCTACAAATCTACACCCCCATATATTCTATCGTGATGTCGTCCATGCCAACGAGTATGGCGAACAAATACTATCAAAAATTTTGATGGCTTTTTGGACAAATCCTTGATCTGATGACATATTTAATGTATAATCATAGAAATTTTTGATAACTATCTATAAAAGGAAGGTATAGACTTGGAATACTCTAAAATATCAATAGTAATGCCAGTTTATAACGAAAAAGATACAATAAATGAAATATTCAATAAAGTTTATAATGTCAATGTGGGAATGGAAAAAGAGATAATAATGGTTGACGATTGTTCAAAGGACGGAACTCGTGAAATCTTAAAAGAGATAAGCGAAAAAGGGTTAAAAAATGTTAAAGTCATATTTCACGAAAAAAACTGCGGTAAAGGTTCTGCGTTACGCACTGGTTTTAAACATGTGACAGGCGATATAACCATAATTCAAGATGCAGATTTAGAATATGATCCGTCTGAATATCCAAATCTGATTAGACCGATTATTGAGGGAAAATCAGATGTAGTATATGGCTCACGCTTTCTTGGACGCAAGCGACCAGAAGGTATGGCTCTCAGCAATTTTTTAGCTAATAAGTTTTTGACCTTTGTCTCTAATATTCTAACGGGATTTCGTATAACTGATATGGAGACATGTTACAAAGTTATGAAATCCTCTATACTCAAAGAATTGAAACTTGAATCTGAAAGGTTTGACATAGAGCCAGAGATAACCGCAAAATTAGCCAAGAAAAAAGTTAGATTAGTTGAAGTGCCAATATCCTATTTCGGCAGAGCGCATGAAGAAGGCAAAAAAATAAATTGGAAAGACGGTTTTTCTGCCATATACAAAATATTCAAATTTAGGTTTCAAAGATAACTGCTTTTCTCAAAAATGCTGAAAAATATATTTAAGATAATGTTATCCATAGCCCTTGTTTTTGCTTGGACAACTCTATCTAATGCGAGATCATGGCATTTTATAGAATGGACAACAGATATTACTGTAAATGATGATAAGTCTATCAATGTAATTGAAAGTTTTACTGTTGACTTTGTCCCAGAAGTAGGCTTTATAAGAAGAAATATAGACATTAAAAATGCCAGAAGGATAAAGAATGTTAAAGTATATGATGAATCTCTTGCGGAATTAGGAGAAGATAATGTAGAAATCCAATATAATAATGACAAGATCAGAATAAAGATAATTGCAAAACCTCAGAATGAAAAAAAGAAATGGTTAATTGAATATAAGGTTTGTAATGCAATTGAACTTGTAGAGTCTCAAGATAAAGCCTATGCAAAGCTCAAATGGAACGCCATATCATCAGAAAGACAGACCACGATTGACAAAATAGATGTCATCGTAAACTTACCTCAGCCAGTTCAGAAAGAAGAGATAAAACCAAAATTATTTATTGGTATGAAGGGCTATGAATCCCCATCAGAAGATTATGAACTGCTAAATCCTCAAACATTAAAGTTTTGGGGAACAGATATTGACGCTTATCAGAATTTTATAGTCCAAGTTGATATGCCACAAAGTTGGTTTGTTAAAGAGGGAATAATCAAATTTTATACTCCCCTGTTATTGCCGATCTTAACCTTTATCGGATTTTTTTGGAAATGGTGGTCAGGATGGCGTAAGCCTGATATTAAAAAGCGAGTCCTTCCAAATTATCAAGCACCAGAGGGAATCTCTCCAATTTGCCTCTATACCCTAATATACGGTAAGCAATCAGTCAACTCATTTATAGCGGTATTGATAGAATTAGCTAATAGAAATTACATAAACATCATAAATGAAGGCAAAAAAGACGCAAGATCAGTATTTAACGATTACAGTATCAGCATACAAGAAGATTATGAAAATAGACACGGATTGAGAGACTACGAACTCAAATTGTTGAAGCAGATGTTTAACTCTGAAAGAACAATTGATTTAGATAAATTGAGAAAAGGGCTTTATCGCAACGTTTCAAGGATAAACAGCAATATTTGGAGTGAACTAATAAGAGGAAGATATATCAAATCTAACCCAAGAGAATTAAAAAGAAAATGCACTATCATAGGGATAGTGATCTTTATTTTTGGTGTGATAAGCATGTTATTTCACAAACCTATTGGTTTTTCATTGATCTTAACAGGTTTTATCGTTATGATCTTTGGGCGGAGGATTTTTCCAATAACTTCTAATGGCAGAAAAACGAGGCTTCTCGGTCTTGCATTTAGGAAATATTTAATTGAGGAATCAAAATCAAATGATCCGATAGACCCCAGATTGTTTCTAACATATTTGCCTTATGTGATATTGTTTGACTTAGAAAAGGGCTGGATCAAACGATTCTCTGACATACAGAAAAAACTCCCACATTGGTATATAACAGATGGAGAAGAATCGTTATATTCAATATTGGATTTTATTAACGCCCTGAAATCCATGATTGCTAATCTATCATCAAAACAAAAGACATGAAATTTGATCATTAACATTAGTTATGAATTATATAAAAAATATTAAAGATATATTAAAACCATATCGTATAGTCATTATAGCTTTTATACTTTTTGCATTTTTCTTGAGAATTCCATTACTGCAAATTAGATATTTTGATCCTGATGAATTTCAACATCTTCACGGAGCAAGACAGATTTATCATGGGGAGATACCTTACCGAGATTATTTTGACCATCATACGCCTTTCATTCACTTTATCCTAACAATTCTTTATTACATAGTTGGTGAAGATGTTCAGATATTATTTATTGCCCGCGGATTGATGCTTATATTCACAGGCGTTATTTTGTATTTAACTTTCATTTTAGGCAAAAAATTATATGACACGGATACTGGCTTATTCGCTATGCTTTTCATCAGTTATACACTGATGTTCCTTGAAAAGACGCTTGAAATAAGACCTGACCTTGGTTCCGCGATATTCTGGTTAGCTTCTATGATACTTATGATAAAGAGCATTCAAGAGAGATCTCACTGGCGATGGCATCTGCTTTCGGGTGTAGCTATGGGAACTGCAATTATGTTTACTCAAAAGAGCATCTTTGGATTGCCGGGGATATTCATTGCGGTATTATATCCGTTCATTGATCGCCGTATAAATATATCTTGGAAGGAAAACTTAAAGTTGTCATTGATATTCTTCGCAGGATTGGCAATTCCAATAGCATTAACTTGTCTCTATTTTCTGATCAATCAAGGATTATGGCAGTTCATTTATTGCAACTTTATATTGAACTCACAGTGGAAGGTGAGATTCTCCCCAAAGGGCTATATACACCAATTATTGAGACAAAATCCGTTTTTGGCAGTTTTAGGGCTTTCTGGACTATTAGTGAATATTGTTTGGATGTATAAACGAGAGTTTATAACAAAAGGTATTTATATTCCTATCTTTTGCACAATTTCAGTTATCATCGGTCTTTACATAATGCCTGTGCCTTATCGGCAATATTATCAGTTATTTTTGCCGTTATTAGCTATATATTCCGCATTTATGCTCAAACAATGCTTTGAATTTAGCGTCTCTAAACTCATTTCTGATATAAAGTCTCGCAGAATATTTGCTATCGCTTTTGGGACATTTATATCGTTAGCTATTATTATCAGTTTAGTCTTTGTTATGCGTTTTGCAAAGCCTTCTATGCCGAATTTGTCCTCTATCCTAAAATTCTCACATCTGAAAGCAAATATGATCTATATTATTTTGTGGATTCCATTTGTAATTTCCGCCATTGTTTTGATCATTCTTAAAAAGCGGAAATACGCGTTTATGCTCATAGCTATCGGCATGACTGCCCATCCGATTGATCAAATGATAACCCAGTTTTCTCAGAGGAATGACGGACAGATGGCAAATATAATGTATATTATGGAAAACACAACGCCTGATGATGCTGTCCTTGATGGATGGCAGGGATTTGGATTTCTTAGACCGCATGCCTATTATTATTTCTTCTTGCATGGGGAGATGCGGGCAATGCTTAGCGAAAAGGAAAAAACCGATGATCTCATAAAGAGTGCAGAGGAACGGAATACGAAAATAGTAATTTACGATGGTGATATGAGGGCTTTACCGCAAAAAACCCAGGATTACATTAAAGAGAATTATGTTCATACTGGTTTCGGTGATTTATATGTTCGTAAAAAATAAGATGTCAAATTTTGGATAAAGATTTAAGTTTGATATCTAAAAAGGAGATTTATTATGTATAAAGTCGGTGTTATTGGGCTTGGCAATATAGCTTCTCGTTATTCAAAACCAGAAGACCCATATCCTTATTGTCATGTTGGCGGAATTCGTCTTTGTGAGTCAACAGAATTGATCGCAGTTTCGGATTTGTCAGATGAACGTATAAAGGAATTTAAACAAGTATGGGGGCCTGCGTTTCCCAAAGATTCTATCCGTTATTACAAAACCAGTTCGGAAATGTTAGAAAAGGAATTCTTTGACATTGTGGCAATATGTGTTCGTGGTCCTTATCATTATGAAGTGACAATGGAAGTCATAAAGTCTGGCAAAACAAGGTTTATCTTTTTAGAAAAGCCGATGGGATGCTCATTAAGGGAAGTTGACGAGATGACTCAATCTGCGGAAGCAAAAGGCATTCCAATTATAGTTGACTATTCTCGCCATTGGGCTCCGCATTTGCTCAGGCTTCAAGAACTTGTGAAAAATGGCTTGGTCGGTCAAGTCCAGTCCGTTATAGGTTATTGTGGAGGTGGAGTGCTTTCGTTTGCGATACATACAACTGATTTAATATGTCAGTTTGCAGGCTATGATCCGATTTCTGTTTGTGGATATGTTCAAGGACATGGTGGCATAGTAGCAGAAAAATATGAGAACGAGCCGTCAATCATCGGGGCAATTATCAAGTATTCAAGCGGAGTGACGGGCTATCATGTCGGTCAACATGGCACTATGACTGGTTTTTCGGTGGATGTGCTTGGCAGTGAAGGTAGCCTTCGCGCTGGTATGTATATCGGAACAGTAGTGAAAAATAAGCAAGGTCAAGTTATAGATAATAGCACTCTCGGTCTGCCAGAAAACGCAAGCGTATTCAAAGTTGCATATCAGCAGATAGCAGACTATCTTGATGGCGGTCCGCTGCCTCATTGTGCAAAGAATGACTATATGGCGGTCAACGAGATCGGCTTTGCGGTAATAGAAAGCTCTATCACTGGAAAGACTATTGACATTCCGACACAAAATCGTAATAGATTGATATTTGCTAATGGATAATTAGGTTTGGAGGGCATATACATAATATATATGCCCTTAGATCATTACTAATGTTTGGGCAATTTTGAGTTAAAAAATGTTGTTAGCTAACCAAATTTACTTTTATTAGGAAGAGAAAATCTTAAAATCCCCCTTTATCCCCCTTTTTCAAAGGGGGAAACTAAAAAGTCATTTTTTTCAAAGAGGGGATTCCTAAAAGTCTCCCTTTAGAAAAGGGAGATTTAGAGGGATTTTCTAACTAAATATGTGATTATAATTTGTAAATTGTCCGAAGTTTAGTTAGATCATTGGTCCATCACAAAAAAGCTTAATACCAAGTCATCTTTTGGCTGTATTGATATTCCCTCGTCTGTTTTAACATTGAATAGGGTCTCTTTTGTCTTTATTCCATCAACGTTATACTGGATCAGTTTCCATTTTCCCGCTGGAAGATATACAAAAAATGGTAATCTTGCTTCACCCTTTGATTTCAGAACGATCATTTCATTAGTCACGGTTATATCAAGGATAAGATCGTGCAGGTGAATCCTTGTTATCTCTAAGCTTTGCCAGTCTTTCGGCAGTTTAGGATTGATCTCAAACCCATCACCTCTTGGTTTGAATCCGAGAAAGCCATTTATCATAATTTGTGGGACAAGTATGCTTTCAAAGAATTCAAAATCAAGTCCAAGACCGCCAGCAGTTCCTCCACCTTGAAGAGTTGTTCCTTGCTTGCCGTCTTTATAATATTCCCGATAGCCTCCTGCTTTTTGGACTTCGTCAAACCATTCTGTTATCTCTTTTAGCCGTTTTTCTGCGTTGTCAGCTCCATAGACTTTGATCCTTGATGCGAGATCGTGATATGAAAATCCTAAAACCGCCCCTCCATCTTGGACTTGCCCGCCCCAAGGGATAGTCTCTGGTGAGTGCCAAAACCAACCGTAATAATCAATGTTACGTTTTGTTGTCGCTCTTGGTCCAAATCGCCAACGATATATGTCTTTTCCTTGTGATGTGTCTCCGTCAACAATTCTGACGCCTGAGATCCAATCCATTATAGATTTTGCCTGCTCATCAGTAGCAAAGCCATAATATATTGCCTCGCAGTTGACGAATGTAAATCCATAGTCATAAGACTTGCCATCAACATCTATCCCGCAGACAAACCGTCCTGTTTTATCATTCCAGAACAGTTTATTAGCAAAATCCTTTACCTCTTTGGCATGACTGCTGATCTCTTTTGATGGCATATATAAAGCCCCCATCGGTATATTCCATTCAGGATGCGATTCTATCTCCTTTTCAAGCTTTGCCATATAGTTAAGCGAATCGTAATAATGGATCGTCGCATAGGCATCTTTATAGCCCATAGGGAGAAGGTCCCAATAGTTATTGCCGATGCCTCGTCCAGAATGGATGATCTTTTTTCCGTCGGGAGTTATCTCAATTCCACTTCTGCCGTCATGCCCCGGAAACGGCGCAAGTATGCACTTTTCGGATTTTCCACCAAGAACGGTCATCATATATTGTAATGCAAGCCTCATTCGTCCAATATTATTGCGAAGAAAGTTTAGATCGTGAGTCCACCAGAAATATTGACAACAACCGCGGATAAAGTTCTGATTATTTATGTTATGTCGTGTGTCATATTGCGTGAATAATGCCTGAATACCTACCTTCGCGCCGACTGGATTATCAAAGTTGATGCCAAGACGGGTTATTTTTCCCTTCCATGTTTTAGATTTATAAACAGGTATCATCGTATAAACTATGCCCTGTGACTCATCAATTGGTGCAAAATAAAACCTTTTATCAGGTGTGAACTCAGGTTCTTCTTCGGTTGTCCATTCCAAATAAGGCTGTGCATTTTCCATACCGCTTGCTCGCCATCGTAGTTGTATAAATGGAGACTGGTCTGGAAATATCATCAATGGTGGAGTTCTGACATAGGATTTTGATGATGTCAATTCTATATTCCAAGCGTGATCTGATATGCCTTTGTCAATTCCGCCGATCAATTCCCAACCTTCTTGGTTTTTTTCCTCAGTGCCATGCCAGCCTTGTGGAATGCCCTGCAAGGAGAAATGCCAGCCCCATGTTCCAGGTCCACCCTGCTTCCAAAACGGAAATGGCCAGCCGTCTTGATGTGCGATAGATGCGTGCTGATGTGTTGCTACATATCCTTCTGCATCTATACGCCTTGATGAGAGTGCTTGTGACCATCTTCTTCTTATATTTTCCATTCTATTATCTGTCTCAACTGCTGGCATAAGAGACGACCCAGATAGCCATTCATCCCAAAGGGTCGCCATAGGTCCTGCTGGGACATAATGGAGATAGTAAAGCTCCCTGATCAGCGACATTTCCTTTTCATGTTCAGGAACTATGAATTTTGGAAAATCATCGGGGATTTCCTGTGAAACATGGCTAACCGAAGCATATATCACTGCTTTTAGCATCGTGGATATGGTGAGATTTAGTAACATTAGTTATCCTCCATAAGTTTTTTCTGAGAATTCATTAAACCTATAAATTTGTTATTAGC
>DTPJ01000392.1 GCA_011334435.1 Candidatus Poribacteria bacterium
AATTTATTGTGCCTATGTTCCCGCGAATAGACCATATTGGCATAACTGGTATTTGATTTTCTAAGTCATCGTATCCCATCGCAGTAAATTGCAGACTCTTGCCTGCCTGTATAATATAAGGCAATTTCACATTTTGTGTTGTCCCAATAGCGATCTTTTTGAGCTTACTTGAAATAACATTTATATCACAGGATACGGTTAAGCCTCTATATTCTGCAACTAATTTGCCTGTGCCTGTCTTATTAAATTGAATAATAGATTGCGTCCCTTTTGTGCTATAAATCGTTCCGATATTGTCTTTTGAATCAAGTCGCCATTTTATCTCCGCATCTATTTTGTTTGAATATATATCCGTCACATTGGCAAAGAAAATATGTTGATTTCCTGCGGATATGACGACTGATGTTGGATTTAATGTTATGATCGCAGGATCGTTAGGAATAACCTGAATATATGATTCTGCTACGATCGGCTTATCATCAGATTTTGCATTTATTGCAATAGCTGTTATCTTGCCCTTTCCATCTCTGACAATATGTCCATAAGGGATAAACAAGCCATCTTGGTTAATATGACCTATGCCATCAGTAACAAGCCATACAACATCAGCGGGCATTATCTCATTTAGTTTTGATCTACCTATAACCGAGAATTTAAAACTCTCGCCAACCTTGATCTTCAAAGGGTTATCCATAGATGAAGTGGGCATTATCTCAATTTTAGCTAAATTCTCTTGCAAAGTTGAAACTACTTGGACGATATAATCGTTTTCAGGTGGACTTTGACTTATCCTGCTTTTCCCTGATGTATCTGGTGCATCTTTGGCGACAATGTGATAATTCAAAGTCCCAGCTATCACTTCCAAAGGCGGTATATCTGCGGTAAAAACTCCCGATATTTTGCTCATTTTGATTGTGCGATAGTTCTGATCAAGATTGTTCTTATAGAATAATGTCGCTTCTACATATCCGCTATTATCATTGATGATCGCATCAATTTTTAGCTGTGTATTTGCAGACGTGACCGCAATTGGATTGTGAGAGATAAAAGGTGGGGTTGTATCCTCAATCGTTACGAAAGCAAATTTAGGCGAATTATTTATAGAAGGGACAAAAGCGATATTCCCTGCAATATCAGTTGCGCCGATGTAATAATTTAGCCCTTTGACAGTGATCTCTACCCCGTCAATATAAGTAACATAAGCATTTCCTGACTTGGACATGATCACTGATTTAGTAATTCCATCGGGAATAGCATAATATAAAGTGACCTCTTTAACAGATGAGTTATCCTTGACATCAGCAGCTATTTTAAGCGGTGTTCCAAGTTCAGCTTTTATGATTACATTATGGTTTATAATTGGTGGAGTAGTATCAACTACCTTGATAATCCCTGATTTTACCGCTTTGTTTCCCGATAAATCCTGAGCGATGATCTGCCAATTTAGATCGCCATAAATGATAAAATTTGAAGGAATAATCGCTTGATAGATGTCTGTTTGTGATGGTGACATCGTTATATCTTTCCAAGTCTGCCCATCATTTGATATTCTCATAATAGGGAAACTGCTAATTGATCCAGAATCATCGGTAATTTTTGCGTTGACTTTTAATTCAATACCCGATTCTATCTGATCTGGCATTGATACATCAATATTGGGTGCAGATGTGTCAGTAGCTGGTTGGACATAAAAGTTAAAAACGCCTTGTGGATTGCCATAAATACCAGCGTCAAGGGCGATCTCTGCTTTATATTCACCTGTTATCGCAGATTTTGGGAGGATAAATTCAAATTTAGAAAAATCCAATGTGCCATAATTATTTGCAATCGGTATCCCATTAGGATCACGAATTGTGACCATAGGATATATCAACCTTGCACCTGTAAAATTCAAAATTCGGCTGAGCGTATTTCCCCTATCATCAATAAAATAATAATATAATTGGACTTTTTCACCCGGAGCATAAACAGGACTTTTTTCCCCACGATCCGAATTAACATAGAGTTTGAAGGAATCTTTTTCCGTCATGCCTACCTGATAAGTCTCTGGTTTAGCTAAATGAAGCGGAGGTCTTATCTCGTAAGCATATATCAGACCTTCACCAAATATCAATGCAAAACTCATGTTGAAGTTATAGCTAATATTCGCTGATAATGTGAATACACTTTTTGAATTTATGAGGGGATAAAAGTCAGTATAAGCGGCATCGTAACCTATTTCTGGCTCTACGCCTTCTGTATATTCAACGGTATTTGTGCTTTCAAGGACTTCAAATAAAGCGATCGCTGTTGTTTGTGGAAGGTTGAATTGTATCTTTGCTATTGGAAGCTCTGAAACATGAAGAAAAACATTGGCAGAAGGCTTTGAGATGGTATAATAAGGCAGGACAAGATAATGCGGTCCCTCTCCGCTTACAGACCATAGGACAATATTATACATGCCTTCGGATACATAAGCCTTTAATTGTCCTTTGTTATCGCTATATCCGACACTACCTCTTGCCCTCTTTGTTGGGCGAAAGAATACCTCAGCATTTGGGATCGGAGAGTTATTTATATCGCGACAACTTATATTGACAGGCACAGTATTGCCTATATTCAGAGTAACAGAATCATTGGACTTCGCTTGACTGACAAGCAAAACGTGTTTTTCCTGCGAAAATCCGACTAATGTATAATCTCCATTTGGCAGATTTACCTGAACCTTGCCATCAGCCAAAGTAGCATATCCATTGAAATCTTCGTCAGATTCATCTATTAGCCCATCGCCGTCATTGTCCTTGCCATCAGATGCAGGAGGACCAACCATTATCGGCGAATCTTTGTCGTCAATTGCAGGGTGACCAGCGAATATTTGAAAGACTATACCTTTAACGGGGGCATTATTTGAATCAATAACACTTATGTTTAAGGCACATTCAACTGCAAGGACAGGATAGAAGATCAGAATCATCAGCAAAATTAAGATTGGCTTATATATCTTGTGTCCTGAATCTTGCATCTCGCTTCCTTACTAATCCAAATTAACTTTGATGGGTGAACACAATGCTATGATCTCGCTAACATCAAACTCTTTAAGCAAGCCAAAGCAGAATAAAACAGGATAAGTTTCATAATCAATATGATTTTCAATTAATAGTTTTAAACTTGGCAAATGTTCTTTCAATGTGATATTTTCTATCCTGTCGCCAAACAAAGCTCCGACCATCAATGCGACTATGCCAGAATTCCAGCCGACAGCATAAATAGACACTTTTGGAATATCAATTTCTTGACAGATCATCTCCACAATAGCCCCAATATGACCAACTTGTAGCCCAAGAGTCCTTTCGCCGATCGCAGAGATCATTTGAACATATTGCCACATACCACCTTTGACAGTCATAGTTTCGCCCATAAATATAGGGTCTATGACGATGACGGTTGAGCCTTTTTCTATCTCCACTTGGATATGCTCAGCAAGCGAAGCCTTGCCTTTGTCTCCAAACATAACGACAATTGATTTGACCATTTCTGATGGAGATATAGCGATCGCAGGTATAGACAATTCATCGTTGACAGTGATTTTAAAGTTCCAAACTTTCAGGCTTCCATTTGTTTCATCTGATAGTTTCTGTGTCTGAGCTTTCATCGGTTTCAACCGAATTATCTCTTTTAGTTTGTTTCTTCCATTTTTTTGCCAATCTATAAAATTGCTTGTCCCAAATTGAGGCGGTCGGTTTTCGGGAAAATCTTTCATTATGTCTTTTGCTAATGTATAGAAGTTAGCATTATCATCTGGGATGCCAACTATAAGGTCTTCATATTTTAGGATTTCATCGTTAGAAGGTATATCTTCGTCTATTGTTTTTTGACCTTCAAGAAAATATTTGTTTATAAATTTGTAAAACTGTTCTCTATTATCTTTGTCGTAATTATGTGTTCCAGGGTCTGTATTATTATGCAGGGAGAATACATTTTCTCTGCCAAACAGTCTGAAAAACGGGATTATCGGCTCATATACAGAGGGTTTAGCACGATGAGTTTGGAAACAGCAGTCGTCTTTCTCGTTATATATCAGCAATGTTGGTCTTGGTGCAAGCATAGCGGTTAAATGGGTATAATCAGCAATTGTAAGAAGGTCATTAGGGTTTTGCTCTAAATCTCCGCAGTCTTCAATAAAGTCTGCTCTATAATTCATTCCAATATAGCCTGCGTTTGGTGCGGTAGCGGTTATACGCGTGTCTAACGAACTGAGGATTATCGTTTGCCAGCCTCCGCCAGAAAGCCCTGTCATTGCAACTTTCTTAGGGTCAGTTGACGGATGTTTCAATAAAACGTCAATTCCTCGTTTCATAGCTAAATAAAACACTGACAGACCACAAGTTCCGCAAAGGTCAAGATATGCAAGGCGATTGTGTCTTAGGTCTTCATTGCCAAGTTCACCGAAGACTAACCATTCAGGGTGTAATGCTAACATCCCACGTTTAGCAAGATTAATACATCGCAGTTGTTCATAGTCCTGAGTTTTGCCCGGAGGACCTACATGACCGTTGACATTGAGAATAGCAGGAACTTTGCCCTTAATTTCAGAAGGCATATAAAGCAAGGCAGGTATCCATAATCCTGGAAGTGCTTCGTAACGCAATTTGCGTATTATATATCCTTTTTCTGTCTTTATTGTATCTCCCCAAACTACCTGCGGATCATCGCTTTCATACCATTCTTTTGGCACTCCGCCATATACAATTTTAGCGAGTATTTCCTGTCGTAATTTATCGCTTTCTTTTTCCCATTCCTCTGCTGTTTCTGGGAGATTTAACGAAGGGATACGGTTTTTGATGAAATTCTGTATCTGACTTTGGAATTCATTTTCCGATAATAGACGTTTATTTGTCCATTCTTTAATTGCAGTGCCATCTGTATCTGATATAGAACACGCCAATAGCATTACAGCTAAACAACTTCCGTAGATCATAGGCTAAATCCTCCAAATCCTTGTTTTCACAGGAATGATAGCAAAATTGAATTCCTAACTCAAACTATCTTAAAACTGCTATCTTGCCTGTTTTGATTTCTGTTTTTCCGTTAAATTTTGTTTTTAGAGCATAGATATAAACGCCATTCGCTATATCGGGTTTAACGTCCCAATAGAGTTCACTGTTTCGCTTTTTAGTATCTATGCTATAGGTATAAACTAATGTTCCATCAATGGCATATATTTCAAGCACAATCTCATCAACAGGGACGAGAAGTTTGTATTCAAAGTTGATCTTGCCTTTTGAGTCTGGTCCTGGATTAGGATAGATTTTCAATACTGCTATCATACCCGGTGCGAGATCAATAGGTGCTGAATCAATAGTCAAAATATAAGGTTGATTGGGACTGTAACCATGCTCAGAAAAGACTTTGATATAATAAATTCCGCTTTTACTTACTCTAAAACTTAGCCTTTTTGTGGATTGTGGAGGTTCATCTGTTTCAAATAGGGCTTTGCCTTGTGCATCAGATACGATTATTTCATAATCATTTCCATCAGGTATATTCTCTAAATATATGATATTAACGTTATTTGAGCTAATATAGACTGAATAAAAATCAACATCATTACTATCAGTCAAGAAGGACGCATATCTTTTTCCAAAGTCAAGAGGACCAAATGCTGATGATATGCTATCATTTGGTTCATAAGTATCGCCAAAGAACAATTTAAATGTCATTGTGGCGCCACTTTTGCTGATGTCAGTAATTATAATTCCGCTATAAGTGCCGTCATTTGCGTTGCTATTTGGGTATGTGGCAGGGGTGAATTCTGTCTGTCCATCTTCTGCTGAAAAGGCAGCACCTCTTGTCGCTTTATTGCGAGACGTCCTATCCGGGTCTTCGGGGTCTTCCACATAAGCTCTATGCGGATAGCCAAAAGATTTCTGTTGATTTTCGTCAATGTGCCATATTATTATTCCAGAATCAGGCAGGTATTTGTCATATATTGCTTTTTCAATACTATTGCTTCTATTTTCAATTAAAAAATATTCCTTTCCTTTTTTCCCGGGAATATCAATTTTATATGCTAATCTGTTTGACGGTAATTCTAATGCGTTTATTGAATATTCGCCATTATCTTTAAGTTCAATGGGTTCTAACCAACCACGAATGCCATTTGTCCTGTCAGCATCAAAATCCCATTTCAGATAACTACATATATGGCTAGGGTTTTGTCCATTGTTTAGATAGGGACCGAACATCCCCATAAGACACCAAAATCCGACAGGATAATCATACGCATAAAGGTCAGGGGCGCCAAATTCATGGAAAAACTCATGGCAATATATGCCGATATTAATACGGTCCTCTGATGGGTCTTCGGATACAATCATCGCAGACATTATCTTTTTCCCATCATAAATGCCAGAAATCCCATCAACCTCTGCTGACCATATATCGCTTGATATGCCAGTAGATGCCTCATCGTTGCCTGCGTGTATGATCATAAGGTGATCTATATAGCCGTCGTTATCTCTATCGTATTGGGAGAAATCAATATCTGAATCTGCAAGCGTGCATGTTTCTTGGATAAGCTCTCTATATCTATCAGTCATTATGCTACTTGCACCGTAGTAAGACATCTTCTTGCTTACCCTGTACCATTTGTCGTCTTTTGGCATAACTCCGCCGAGATAACCGGGCTGAATTTGCATTTGACCATAAGAAACCTCATTGAAATAAAGATACATAGAAGAGCCTTTTTTTCCAAAGATAGCGTCATCAAAAACAGAAGCGGGTTTTTTGCCGGGTTGATCGGAAAAATCAACTCTAATAGCTAAAACATATTCAATACCATCGTTCTGCTTAATGTAATTCATTCTCGGGACATCTGGATCAAGCATTGCTATTTGACGAATATCTGCGATGTCCATCATTGGCTTACCACTAATGTTGAATTTTTCATATATTTTAGGATTTGGAGGGGCAGTCCAAGCGGAGATTGTCAAAGATACAATCACAATAACACAGATTAAAACGCTCTTCATCATTTACCTTTCTTTTACATTTACTTTCTTTTACATCTCTACGATCTGATCTACTTCTGTGGAGATCAATTTGCTGGGGTCTTCATAAATGACAGGTCTCATACGAAGTCCTGTTTGGATAGGCACTAATTCTAAATTTACAGGGATACTTATCATTATTTCTGTTCCTTCGCCTTCTTTGCTAAAAACGTTGATATTGCCTTTATGGTCTCTTATTATTCTATTGACTATACTTAAACCAAAACCGCTTCCTGATTGTTTTGTTGTGTAACCCGGTTTGAATATATTGTCAATATCTTTTGATGGGATACCACTTCCCGTATCACGAAATATTATCTCTATATTTGATGTAGCAGAAGAGTATCTGGTCGCGATATATAAAGAACCAACGCCATCAGTCATAGCCTCTACTGCATTGATTATAATATTATTAAACACTTCCTTTAATTTTCTGGCATCACCTTTGACTTTTGGCAAATTATCAGCGATTTCTAACGAGCAGATGACATTTCCAAGACACATCTGACCATTATCACCACATTTAAATCCGATCTGAGAGATCACAGATTGCAAAATAGAACTGACGTCTACCATATCTAAAACAAGGCTTTCATGCTTTAATGTTCCCAAAAGATCAACCATTTCATCATAACATTTTTCCTGATCTGTCAGAACTTCCATAATACTTTTGCTTGTTTCTGCATCAACTGTCCGTGCTATTCGTCTTAGTTTTGAACCTGCAACTCCGATAAGGTTTTTGATCCTATGTGCCTTTGAATAAACGCTTTCACAAGCCTCAGCACGTCCAATGTCCATTAGTGCAAGGGAAATATTAAAAAATATCTTGGCAGAATTATCCGAAACCTCATCAATCCATAATTGAAAATCTTTGACAATTTCCTCGTTTCGTTGATAGAAATATAGTTTCGCAAGGTTATAATATGGACTTGCATAATCGGGGTCTAACTTTATCGCCTCTCTGAATTCATACATCGCACTATCTATTAAACCTTTTTGTGAGTATAAAACTCCAAGGTTATTATGGGCTTCAGCAGACCAATCTGCTATCTCTAGACCTCTTTGATATGCTTCTATGGCAAGATCAATTTCTGATGGATTATCATCATAGAGACTTCCAAGCAAGAAATATACAGAATGTATATCCTCAAAATCGGGAAATTCTTCATAAGTCTTAATCAAAGTAATCAAATGATTGATCGCTTCTTCACGATAATTAGCCTCTTTATATCTATTGCGGGCATAGATCAATGCAAGGTGAAATCTCGCATTCAGATGATCGGGGTCTATGATTAGCAGTTTTTGTAATTTTTCTATTGCGTTTAGATATTGATTTCTGCCTTCTGCGTCTATTAAAGCTATGTAATATAAGGCATCGGTATCGTTTGGATTGATCTCTAATTGCTTTTGAAAAACGGACTGTGCATCGTCCCATCTTTTAAGCGAAATATATATAATTCCTAAATTATGCAAAGCATCTCTAAAAAGAGGGTCAATTTCAACAACTCGTTTATAGTCAAGGCTTGCTTTTTCAAGTTCGCCTATATAAAAATAAGCTAATCCGCGACGAGAGTAGGCTTCTACATAGTTTGGATCAATTTCAATAGCTTTACTGAAACTTTCTATGCACTCTGGCAGTTTTTTATCATCTTTTAATATTAATCCGAGTGTGTAATGGAATTTGGCAACTTCTGGACGGATGCGGATCGCAGTGTTGATCTCTTCTTGGGCTTCATCAAAAAGACCCATTTTATAATAAACAGCACCGAGATTATGATGTGCAGTCGCATATTGAGGGTCAAGGCTAATAGCACGTTTATAAGCGTCAACTGCATACTCATAGACAGCGGATTCTGCATAAAGATTGCCAAGCCTACACTGATCCCTCGCAGATGGATTGCCTGCTTTGCCATCTTGGGCGTCTATTTCGCTGGTTTGCGATGGCACTGTATCTCTTATGTCCTGCTTACGCATATAATTAATTCCTGATTGATTTGTCTCGTTTATAAAACTTTGGAATTTCCTTCAATTTGTTTCTATAATATGTAACGGTTCTTCTACTGATTTTTATGCCATATTCGTTTTCTAATATCTTTGCGATCTCCGCGTCGCTAAACGGCTTTTTTCTGATACCAGATTTGATTTCATAAGGTTCTCGTTCTTGGATAATTCGTTGAATGATGTCTTCTTTACTTTGACAGAAAAATTTCAACGGTTTATTTCCGTCATCAGTTTCTATATATTTATTTCTCAATATCCTGCTGATCGTTGATTCATGTTCGCCAACCTCTCTTGCAACTTCTGCTTGACTTAAAGGTCTCAAATGCAATGCGTTCATACTAACAAAGTATTGATATTGAAAACGGAATATAAACTGAATTACCCTAAAAGTGAGACTTCTTCTTTGGTTGATCATTCTCAACTTATCTATAAAAGCGGATTCTTCCTCTTTTAATTGATCATCATCTCCTTGAATGCTGTAACGATAGCTGTATTCCTCATC
>DTPJ01000658.1 GCA_011334435.1 Candidatus Poribacteria bacterium
CCTTGTCTATCAATCCAATAAAATAGAGAAGCATGAAACCGAAGCAGGTTTAAATGTAAATACCAACTTTCCATTTCTTGGCTCGGTCTTTACTATTTTTGTCACAACCTCATAAGGATTTTCGAATGTATTATGTGCATGAATGTCATTGTTAGCTAATTCAGCTATTACTGCTTCCTTTATTGATCCTTCATTTATGATAATTTCGGTTTCAATACTATCGGCTATGTGAATATTTGTAACTGTTAAAAAGATCATTTTATCCTTCATTGACGCAGAACCCATAAGGTAAGGCATCTCGTCAATTTCTGATGAATTAAACTCTACATTTATTGATACGTTGCCTTGATGGCATTTATACATCTCATATACATAAAAATTAGGTGTAACTACGAACTTATTCTCATCTGCAAGGAACAACGAATGCAAATTATTGATCATCTGTGCAATATTTGACATATAGACCTTATCTGCATGGCGGTTGAATATATCTAATGTCAAACCAGCAATAAGCGCATCTCTCATAGTGCTAACTTGCTCAAAAAGATGATTTGGATTGATCTCTGTTCCAGATGGATGCCATGCGCCCCATTCGTCAACGATAAGTTTTATGTGATGTTGAGGATCAAATTCTGCGAGTAACTCCCATTGGCTATTGATAATTTTCTCCATATAATTAGCTTTATTAAGCAGTTCATACCATTGTGCAGAAGTAAAATCTATTGCCCCACCTGCTGATCCGCAATAATAATGGAAAGACCAACCATTTATAGCTGTCCTACTTGCTTTAGCGTATTGTTGAAAAAATCGTCTTGTCCAATCGTGATCATCGCCATTAGGACCGCAAGCGATACAATATAAAGGCAATCCGTAAGCAGGAAGCCAAGTTGTGAATTGACGATAATGATCAGCATAATCCTCAGGTGTGAAATTTCCGCCACAGCCCCATGCCTCGTTTCCAACTCCCCAGAATTTTACGTTAAATGGCTCTATTGATCCGTTATTGCCTCGCATTTCTGCCAAGGTCGTAGTGTTTTTCGGTGCATTACAATATTCTATCCACTGTTGGAATTCCTCTGCTGAACCTGTGCCGACGTTCCCTGCAATATAAGGCTCTGCATTAACTAATCGGCAAAACTCAATAAATTCGTGTGTGCCAAAGTGATTTGGTTCTGTGACATCGTTCCATCTGCCATATCTGCGCGGTCTTAGATTTCTGTCGCCGATGCCGTCTTGCCAATGGTATCTATCCGCAAAACATCCCCCAGGCCAACGTATTACTGAGGGATTTATCCGTTTCAGATGTTCAATCAAGGATAACCGAATTCCGTTTATATTTGGGATAGATGAATCTTCGCCAACCCATATCCCATCATATATTACTCCGCCGATATGTTCAGTAAAATGTCCGTATATATATGGCGAAATTGTGCCGATAGTTTTTTGTGGATCAATGACAATATTAGCCATTATTACCTCCATTATCATTAATTAAAATTCTGCTTATTTGTTTCTGGGCATTGCTATAATTTCTTTTATGATCAATCTTTTATTATCATCTTTGGCAAAGATAAGCGTAGGAAATGTTGCCCTTAATAATACTGCGGTATCCGCTCCACGTCCTGATCCACCGATAGCGATAACGTCTTGAAATGGCTCAATATAACCGCAGGCAACGGCGATCATTGCAACTTCAACGGCAACCTTCATCCCTTGTCCGAATGAATATAAAGTCTCTCTAATTATCATATCAGGAGACGGTGCCGACCATTTCCCACCTTCTAACGGCGACGAATGAAATAAATAAGGGACTTTCTCTGCTACAATGACGCCTCTTTTTTCAAGTTCCTTTTTATTATCGGGATTCATACAAGGATATTTTGCTCCCCATTCAACCATATATGCTGATTCTGATACACTGACGATCTTAACAGAGTCGCCTAATGCATCAGATAACTTTAATGCTGTGTCGCCTGTTGTGCTAGCTACAATAACATACTTGACTGAGACATCGTTCAGCCTTTTTTTCACTGCTTTTATGACTTCGTCTGTGTTTTCTTTTCCTGGATTATCAAAATATATATCTTCTCTTATCAACTTCATTATGATTTACCCCCTATTTCTAATATCCAAATAACCCATAGAGAAAAAATCGTAATATTTAATTCTAATTATAATATTATCAGTGATATAAAATCAATGTCATTTTCAGACATGCTTTAATTCAAAATCTGGACAATAATAATTTTAGCCACTGAAGACATAGAAAAACTCGGAAAAGAAATATTAGATGCAAGATATTAGACGAGAATAAATCACCACCAATTACTGATCACTTTTTACCATGAGGCGACAAATGGTTCGTAATTTTTTTCACCTAAGAGATGTTTCTCTATCTTATATAACTCCAAACGTATAAGCAGGCGATAGGATACTTCTCTGTTAAGGGATTGATATTTTACCGTGGTCTTCATTTTCTCGTCAAATTGCTGTAAAAATGTGTTTCTGCCTTTTTCTTTTAACAATATCCCTTGTGTTCCATCTTCAAAATCATTTGGTGTGATCATCTTCTTATTCAAGAGTGTAAAGATCAGCCTATCGGCGATTATTGGCTTAAATATCTCTGCTATATCAAGGTTAAGCGAAAACCTTCTGAAATTAGTTGTATGAAGGAAACCAATTCTAGGGTCAAGATGGGTCTTATATATCTCGCTTAATGCAGTTGTATAAACCATGGAATTAGCAAGGCTAATGAGTGCGTTAATTCTATTTTGTGGAGGGCGTCTTGATCGTGATTCAAAGGCAAATTCCGGATCACCTATAATGTTATCAAAGGCTCTGTAATAATATTCCCTTATATTTCCCTCTATCCCGATGAGTTCATCTGTTGATTGAGTATCATCAATTTTTGGACAAAGTGATTCTATATTGTCCATTATCGCTGATAACTCTACTTGTCGTCTGCTGTAATATCCAAGCACTTTAAGCATATTAGCAACTGCTCCTTTTACAAAAGCCCGTGCCAATTCCATACGTTTAGCTTGTTCAAGATAATGTTGTGCTTGCATAAGTATCATAAGTCCAGAGTTAAGATGTTCTCTTGGATAATATGACCCTGTATAATAGCCATAGTAGTTAAAAAAGTGCATGATTATCTCATTTTGAGACAAAAACTCAAGCAAATCCTTGTTGAAGGTCAACTCTCCAAAGACCATAATCTCCTGAGTATCCTCAACTGGTATATACTTTCGTTTTTCGTCTGTCTCAAAAAACAGTGTATTATCTTTCCTTTTCAGTTCACCACTGGACATAAGAAAAATTGTCTTTTTCATTTTATCACACCCAGCAAAATTCGTTGTAACCACAAGGAGGACAATATCTACATTTTTCTGGCTTTGGAGCTTTTTCCATCAAAATTATTGATTTTATCTCCTCACGAACGGAATCAAGTTCATTAGAGATCTCGTCTGTTAATTCCACTTTTTCTCTACGTTTTTCAGTAGGGAAACGTAGTTCGCCAGAAGCAGATATACCGACATCTTTTAGCTTTTTTAGATAAAATGCTAACTGCATAGTTGCACTTTTTTCATAGCGAGAGCTTTTTTTGATCTCTGCAACGACGATCTGTTGATCGCCATCGGTTATAATGTCCATTTTGACGTTGTCAAACATTATTTCTTTTTTATTTTCCCTTTGATAGCTTGTCTCGTGAACAAGCCTTCCGAGGTCAATATATGGGTTATCTTCATCAGGGTTGATCGCATGTGCCATAAGCCATACCTGTCTTTTGCAGATGTAGTAATACCATATAAGCGTTCCTGTGATGTTGATGTCTAAAGTATCCAAGTCTTGTCCTCCGGTATCCTTTTAAATCCAGTGTCTTTATCATAATATTGATCAATAGCTTCATAAGGAAGAAGATAAAACCTTTCTGCTCTATCAATCGTCACAAGTTCTTTTGCTAATTCCTTTGGCACCGATATTATATAAGAATGGAATTCCGACTTTATTTTTGCGAAGTTTGATATTCTTTTTCTGAAATCCCTTTCTTTAAGAACTTCGTTTTCATAGCGATTCCAGAGAGTTACAGCTTTATCATCAGCTTGAACAAAAACGTCAACCATAAAAGGCAAGGATTCAATTAAAGCGAAATCAGAGACACTTGGATAATCATGAGAGCAAAAGCGAAGGTTTGTTATTGCATCCCATATTTCTTTTGATCTCTTTTCCGCTTCACCTGATTTAACATTTTTGAAAAATCTATCAACTAATTCATAATATTTTTCTTCGTCATATATGCCTTCTGATATTGCAGATTTTACAGCGTTAACGGACAATGCACCATATACATAAGAAGCTAAGCTCCTCTCCTGATCATCTTTAACGTTGAATACATATACTTCGGAAGTTGGGCGTTTCCATGATCTATTGCATCTACCAGCCACTTGCACAATTGAGTCAACAGGACCTAAGTCTCTTATAACTCTATCAAAGTCCAGATCAACTCCAGCTTCAACAACCTGCGTAGATACTAATATAGGCTTCTGTTTACTTTCTAAGGCATTAGAGATTTCATCAATCCGCTGTTTCCTGTATTTATGCACGATATTAGATGATAGATAATATTTTGGTGCAGTTATAAAACTGTTTTCTTTTATTTTTTGATATATGTATATAGAGGATTTTATGGTGTTGGCAACTATCAGAAAGGACAATCTTTCATCATATATTTCTTTGAATTTTTCAATTAAATCGTCCAAAGATATTACCTCAATATCCGCTATAATTCGTGTCCTTTTGAAACTACGGAAATATTTTTCATGATCCTGCAATAACTCATAACATTCCTTTTCATCAAATAATAATGGTTTTGTAGCTGTTAGCAAGATTATATAACAATCCAATGCTTTACATAAAAGTTTAAGTGAATTGCTTATAAGTTGCCAATATTCAACATCTATGTTCTGCACCTCGTCAAGCAATATTATTGAACCTGCAAGTTTATGATATTTCTTTAAATGCTTATTACGAAAACCGATGATTGTTTGAAGCAACTGGACAAATGTTGTTACGACAATTTCTGTTTCCCAACTTTCTGTCAATAATTCTGCATCTCTTGACTCCATTTCTTCGCCATCTTTTTTATATTCCGCATTTGAGAGATAGTGATGTTTAAGTAAGTATTCTCCTGGATTGTTGGAATATTCCTCTATCTTTGATAACACTTTTTTTATGACTTCAAAATTCTGATCAATAATACTCGTAAATGGCAATGAGTAGATAATTCTTGGTGTATAGCCTTTCTCTTTTTCTATTCTATCTCGTAGTTTTAATGCAACTGATAGAACAGAGAGCGTTTTCCCCGTGCCTGTTGGTGCTGTCAGGGTCATAATATGCTTATCAAGACTGATATTTTCAATGGTTTTATTCACTTTTTCATAAATTTCTTCACGAGCCTTGTCTATTTTTTCTTGCGATGGATCTATTGGAAATGGACAATCCTTTTTGTAAGAATCTACTAATGAGTCGGATAATAACTTTCTTTGTGATACGATTTCAATTTCGCCAGCACTCTTTTTATCGGAATCTATTATTATGGAATATAAGAGAAGCAGATATATAAACACTAACCTTTTGTTTTCATCATTTTCCCGATTTTCAAAGATATGCCTCGCTATGTCTAAATCTTTTAATAAATCTCTCCATGAATTACTAAAACTATCTATTGAAAAGATTTGATCTGGGTATATTTCATTATATATTTTTTCAATAGTGATTTTATTTTTTAAAAGATCAGAAATTTGCACTTCAACATTTTTTATATTAGTTGCCTGCTGTGTATTGAGTTGGGTTGGGTTATCAAGTTTCCCTTTCCTTATTATGTCTTCATCAAGGTTTTCAAGATTTCCATGATGATGAAGGACACATAAATAAGCAATTAAAGGCAAGTATTGATCTATTTGGGTGAGAATTTTTGGCGAATAATTCTTTATCTGAAAAGCAGTAAATAAGGCAGATATAAAACCGTGATTGGATTTAGAACCTTGCCTTTTATCCCCAAATAAATATTTCTGAAAAAAAGAAGTGAACTTGCCAAAGTCATGGCATAAACAGGAGATCATCACCAATGACTTGAAACCGTCATTTTGTGAAAATCTCGGTGGTAATTGAGACACGGAGCGAACTCCGTATCCCATCACCTCACTTAGATGCTTTTGCATAGTCTTCTTATCTAGATGAGAATAGAACTCAATTTGCGCCATTATCCGTCTCCATAAAAGCCAAATTAATATTGCCTATACGGATAAACGACGATTTAATCTTGGCTCTGACGTTTCTAAGATTTTTCTCAAAGATAAATTTTCCCATAGATTTGTTTGATCGGTCACTTTTAAATTCTATTGGCATAATCTCCTTCATGTATTGCAATGATTTATTTTCATCATTCTTGAACTCCAACCCATATTCTGTTATAAGATCAGCATTCAAAACCGTGATAAAATCTTCGTATTCATCTGATTGTATCTTTTGGATTCTATCTCGTGTTATCTCTTCTACAAACTCCAATTCAGCAGTATACTCAGATATACCCATAAACGGAGGGTATTTGTATCGCTTTTGTTGTGTGCGATATTTTATCTCATCCATTATACTTTTATCTGAGTGCCAAAAGTATATCCGATAGATTAATTCACCCCATAGTGATGAATTTTTCTCAGGGATAAGTGTTTCAAACTGAACTTGGATATGCTGACCTTGATTTATGATAAAATGTGTAGGCGATTTCATAAATGAGTAATTGAGTGTATTCATAATTTTCCTGAACGGAGAAATAATGGAAATACCAAGCCTGCATGATTGGCTATTAAATTTGTCATAATAGCTATCACGTTGCAATCCCATTATTCCAGCAAGTATCCCTGTAACTACCGTTCTTGGCGGAAAAGAATAAGTCAATGAGGAGGAGTTCGTATAGAACGCTCTAAAGTGTGCCATAGCACCTTTTAGGTCAACAACAATTAGCCTGTCTATGACGTGTTCCATATTGAACACCTCCATTATATCATCTGTATCTTTCCTTTAATGCCTTCATAAACGATGTCTTTTAATGCCCCGATTTTACCTTTACAAGATAGTTTAAGATCGTTATCTTGCCATGCTTTAATCAGATTTATCTTATCAGCATTTGCCGTTAGCTTCTCATCTAAAGCGGAAATATCCAATGTGACTTCGCTTATATCTCTAAGACCTTCGTCTTTGTTAATCCTTACATATCTTCTCAAATCGCCTAAGAATATTTCATCATCATTATATTCTACACGAAGCATTAGCCTTGGATATTGACCGATTTTGCTTCTTGTCGCCTGAAGTGGGATTGCCTTAATAAGAGCTTCCTCAAGTTTTATGACGTCATCATCTTGCATCTTTGTATGCTTTGCTCTATGGGCAGATATAACACCATGGAAAGCTAATAACGAGTAATATAAGCGATAGTCTTTGCCCATTGCGCCATATTCTTCGCCTTCACCTCTTGTTCTGCCAGCAAATGTTGATGTTATCGTATTTGAATATACTTGCTCAACTTTGTTAAGTGAATACCCCCAATTGAATTGAACTGGACCCGTGAATGTATATGATGAACCTTTCTTTTCATCTTTGATTGGCATAGTTGCACCAAACATGCGGACATCAAGAAAGCTTTTTAGTATATCATCTTCGGAGGAAATAAGTTTAACTATATCTCCTGCCTTTATATCCTCATTTTTCTTGAGTTGATCTTGTATCTTTTGAGCATCATTACGAAGACTTGGATCATTAGACCCACCATTCAATATCCAGCTAGACACCCAGTATGCGAGTCTTTTTGTTGCATCAACAGTTTTTTCATCAACAGTAGCAACAAAGACTCCTTCGCCTTTTTCTTGCCAATAGTCTCTTATATACCTTTTTAGGCGGACATCAGTTACTATATTACGAGAAGTCTCAATGTCCATTCTAGGGCGGTTTTCGTCATCGGGATCGCCGTTAGGATTGCACATTTTAGCATCATAAATAAAGAGGATGTCACTATTTCTCATTTTTTATCTCCTTTCATCATCAAAATAAGCTAGGTTCATCGGTTTCTTCTGATTCATTTGCTTCTGGTTCTTCTGTATCAGGCTTTGCACGTTGTCTGCGATACGAATATCCAGAGAGAATATAAAAGACGTTCTCCTGATCGTCTAATTGCCAATTGTTAATGTATTTGTCTAACAACATCTTGCAGGCAGTGAAAATATTTTTGTTATATGGAGTCAATGCCTTATATTGCTTTAGTTTTTCAAATATTTCATTTGTAAGTCTGAGTAATCTTTTGGAATCCATACCTTGATAGGTAATTTTCTCTAATATCGGTTCATTTCCACCTTGTCGCCAGCCTATTTCACCAATAAGCTTTCCCATTAAAAAAAGCGCAATTTGGGGCTCATTATACCCTATTTTGGTAATAAACTCTTTCATATCATCATCAATTTTTAGAGTTTCAAGATCGGTATTTTCCATAGATATCCCCCCTCTTAAAAGATTAAGCTCCTTCAAATAAAGTAACAATAAATTACATTGGATCACTGCTGAGGTCATTCCCCATATAACGTCATTTGGCTTTGTTATGTTATAAATCGGGAATCTCTCAAAGCGATAAACTCTAATTAGATCAGTAAACTGCCTAATCATTACCAGATAATCAATGCTCTCTCCAGAAATTATAGCAGAATAAAGCTCTAATAATTCTTTATATGCGGTCGGATCACCTCCTGATTTTTTTACAGGTGTAAGATAATATATTTTTGCCAAATCAATATTCCACATAGGCGATTCGCTTAATAAATCTTTCATTTTTTCTTTTACTTTATTAGTTGTTTCTATAAGTTTAGTGAATCTATCAGGTGGAATGTCTTTGATAAGCTTTAGAATCTTCATCTCCGCCTTATTTTTTTTGAAAAACAATACGTTAAAGATAAAGCTATTTTTTATATCATCATACTCTATATAATCTTCCCTTATTCTATCATAAAACTTATTTATTCCTTCAAAATTCCTCGCTGTATTAAAGCTAAACAAGACAAAATTGGCAAATTTTGACAATTGTTCTGATGTCATTTTCAAATTAAATAAAAATTTAGGTATTAAATATGCTGAAAAAGACCCTATATTTGTTTTAAGTTTGTTTTGAATAAAATTCTCACCCGCTTGAAGTTTTGTATAACATAAAGGACAAAAGCTAAAATTTTTATTAAAATCTCCCTGAACATCCGAGGAAAAATTGATCTTATCTTCTATATAATACTTAAACTTTAACTTAGTTACATTTGATGAAACTGGACTCTCTTTGTTGCATATAAAACAGTTTCCCTTTGATTTAGCGTCAAAATCTGGTTGAAGGTTTTCTTCTATAAACGCCTTATAATAATCAGATTGAGCAAGTATTTGTCTTTTTAACATTACTGTATATAAATCCATCTGATTTGTGTTTACAAACAATC
>DTPJ01000567.1 GCA_011334435.1 Candidatus Poribacteria bacterium
ACGAAAATGGGAGTTTATTAGACAGAATAAAGATTATGCGTAGGCAATGTGCAATAGATTTAGGATTTATTGTCCCACCTATCAGGATCAGGGACAACATACAGCTTAAACCGGGCGAATACAGCATATTAATACGCGGAGCTAATATCGCTAATGGCAAGGTTATGATGGGGCATTATTTAGCGATGAATCCGGGAATTGCTACTGAACCAATAGAAGGCATTGAAGCACAAGAACCTGTGTTCGGATTAACTGCACATTGGATAACTGAAAGCCAAAAAGATAAAGCGGAACTCAGCGGATATACTGTCGTTGACCCTGAAACCGTCTTAATAACACATATAACAGAGATAATCAAAACTCACGCATACGAATTATTAGGCAGACAGGAACTCAAAAACCTGCTTGATAGCGTGAAGGAGACTAATCCAAATTTAGTTGAGGAATTGATACCAAATCAACTGCCTTTAGGGATAGTGCATAAAGTATGCTCTAATTTGCTTAAAGAACAAGTCTCAATAAGAGATATGACCAGAATTCTTGAAACGCTATCAGACTATTCCAATATGACAAAAGATGCAGATATGCTGACTGAGTATGTCCGCAACGCACTTGGCAGGACAATATGCAAGCCATTGATCAGCAGAGATGGGACACTCAAAGTTTTCACAATAGATCCGTCAATAGAGGAAATTATAACAGATGCGATCAGCCCAGATCAAAGCCATTTAAGCCTTGATATTAAAGCGACACAGGGTATTATTAACGCGATTGCGTCAACGATAAACAACGCAATTATAGACAATCAGCCAATAATATTATGTTCTTCTTATATACGTCGCCATCTCAAAAGGTTGACAGAACGATATTTCCCAAGCCTTGTGGTAATTTCCTATAACGAGGTTCCATCAAACGTTGAAGTTCAGCAGATCTCTGCGGTAAAACTTGCGATAGACAATATGTAAGATGAAGAGAGGAAACTATGACGATCAACAGATATAGAGCGAACAGCCTAAAATCCGCGATGGAAAAAGCGATTGCGGAGCTTGGTCCTGAGGCAAAAATATTACAGGTTAAGAAGATTGAAGGCTTTTCTGGTGATAGACCTGAACAGGTTGAGATCATCGCAGTTGTTGACGATGAAAATAGAAAAGATAAAATCACAAGATACGAAAATAGGCAGAATACGCTAAATATGCTTATAAAAGATGAATTTGACGACAAAAAAATAGATAATGAAGAAAAACCGACGAAATCATATAAAACTTTGGCAGAAGCGTTAAGATCATATAACAGATCAGCAGATACAACAACGGTCAAAAAGTCTGATGACGAGAATTCAAAAAATCCATCCTATGTTTATCATTCCTGCGAAAGCAAGAATCCATTAATTAAAGATAGCCTAATACAACAGAAAAGGCTCATATATTCAGAAAATCCAAATATAACAGATAATACAGGTAACATAGTTATAGAAGACATTGATCGTCCTCGCAGAAGTATCGGTTCAAAAAGCAGAATATCACAAATTTTGCATGAATGTCTTACAAGAAATCAGGTCAGCGGAGACATTGCCTATGATATATTGTCGCTTCTGAATGACGAAAAATATGAGTCCAAATATGAGGACAGAAGCCCTAATGTGAGAGATTATCTGACAGATTATATGCAAAGTAAGATAGATATATCAGGTGGTTTGGATAAATCAGGAAAAGTTGTTATCCTAATTGGTCCGACTGGCGTTGGCAAGACGACAACTCTCGCTAAGCTTGCAGCACAATATCATTTTCAAAAAGAAAAAAACGTGGGGCTTGTCACCATTGACGCATACAGGATAGCAGCTATTGATCAGCTTCGGACCTATGCTCAGATAATGTCTATACCTCTTAAAGTTGCCCTGACACCAGACCAGTTATGGAAATGTATCAACGATTACAATGATATGGATATTGTCCTTGTTGATACACCGGGACGAAGTCATTTGAATAGACGAGAGGTCAAGGCAATTGAGGAATTTCTTGAAGCAGCACAACCTGCGGATACACACCTTTTGGTATCCGCGTCTATCAAAGATGACGATGCTTTCGCTGTGGTTGATTCTTTTGCACCAGATTATGTCCAAAAGCTTATATTTACGAAATTAGATGAGACCGCAAGCTATGGTTTAATATTAAACGTATGCACAAAGGTAAAGAAGCCGATTTCGTATTTTACAATAGGTCAAAATGTCCCTGATGATATTAAACTTGCAGATATAAAATATCTTGTTGATTTATTCGTTACAAGAAGCCGAGTATTCAAATAAAATTACAAATAAAATTATATGGAGAATGGAAACAGATATGATACAGAACGATCAAGCAACTGGATTAAGGATGATGGTCAAATGGCTGAAAAGGCATAAGGAAAATCCTGCATTAGCAGACATACCTAATCCATCTGTCAGAACAATAGCGATAACAAGCGGAAAAGGCGGCGTTGGAAAGACCAATATAACCGCTAATCTTGCGATTGCTATGACTATGCAGAATAAGAAAATAGCAGTTATTGACGCTGATCTTGGGTTAGCAAATATAGACGTCATACTTCGGTTAAATCCCAAGTATAATTTAGAGCATGTCGTAATGGGAGAGAAAAAACTCCAAGACATATTCATAAAAGGACCTGGTGGATTGACAATCATTCCAGCAAGCCCTGGAAGATTGCCGATGGCAAGTTTATCAGAGATTGATAGGACAATTCTGATAAAAGAAATACTGAAATCCGCAAATAATTTTGATGTAACCTTTATTGATACCGCTGCGGGAATATCAAATAACGTCGTTGACTTTGTTATCTCTGCACAAGAAACTATTGTCATAACAACACCAGAACCAACAGCGATCACTGATGCCTATGCGATGATTAAAGTTATTTCACAACGTGCCGATAGAAATATTGGGATCATTGTTAATATGGTCCAAAACTCAGAACAGGCAAAAGATGTATATGATAGAATATCCATCGCTGCTAAACGGTTTATTAACGCAAAAGTGCATTTTATCGGCTATGTGTTAAAAGACCCAGCTGTGCCTGATTCGGTGACAATGCAACAGCCTTTGATTTTTAGATACCCTAATTCTAATGCAACTCAATGTATAAATGCCTTAGCCAAAGAAATTTTGGAAAACAGGATAAAATAAGTATCACTATGGACAATAGCAAACGTAACCTTGGAATTATAATAGGAATTGTCTCTTTTACACTATCAATGATTATGGGACTTTTAGGAGATATGCGGTTAGAAACAATGCTGATGCGATCTGTTGTTTGCTTTGCTATCTCAATGATGTTATGTTTTTTCGTAATCATAGCAATTGAAAAGTTCGCAGATATGGATAAATCCATACAAAATGAGGAAAAAACGAAAGATATAAAAAACGAGATACATAACGAAACAGAATCTAAAACTATGTAAAATCATAAAAAGTGAGTTGTAAGATGATTGAACAACTATGGAAAGAATACGCAGAGAAAAAAGATGAACAAATACGAGATCAATTAATAATGGCTTGCTTGCCTTATGTCAAGTCAACAGCACAGAGACTGTCAATATACGCAAATTCAGCACAAGATACCGATGATCTGATCAATGCTGGCATCATAGGTTTGATGGATGCCATTGAAAAATACGATCCATTAAAAGGGGCTAGCTTTAAAAGCTATGCTCAGCATAGAATACGTGGCTCTATAATGGATGAGATCCGATCAATGGATTGGGTCCCTTATTCAACAAGGGAAAAAGCAAGAAGAATTGAGAAAGTTTATGCTGAATTTGAACATAACGGCAACAAAGAACCTGTTGAAGAAGAGATAGCATCTGCATTAGGTATGACACTTGATCAATATTATGAAACCTTGCTTGAAATCAATCGTATGAGCATATCACTTTTAGATGACATATTCCATAATGACGATGAGATAATAGGTGATGACAATAATTCTACTGATCCAGAAAAAGAATTGCTGATGACCGAGACAGAAGCATTAGTAGGTGAAGCAATAGAAAAACTGCCAGAAAAAGAAAGGCTTGTTATTACACTTTATTATTACGAAGAAATGACGATGAAAGATATTGGCAAAGTCATAAATGTAACAGAAGCAAGGGTTTGTCAATTACATTCCAGTGCTATATTGCGATTACATGCTAAACTTAAACACGCTGGAATAGGAGTTAGAGTTTGAGGTTTTATCCCCAAAAGAGGTGAGTTGAAATGGGGAACTCAATGCACATAAGAAATTCAGTAATTAACATTCATGACATCGCTAAAATTCAAAATGCTGAGCATCATCGCATAGATACGCAACACCAACAGACTGCGATGATGATCCAAAAAGAATCCGCTCTTAAAGAAACTCGCGTTCAAACAGCTAATAAGGCAGATTCAACAGAGATACAAACAAAAAGTAAATCAGAAAGCATAGGCAAAAGAGATAAACGAAAAAAACAGACATACAAGAAAGATGCAAAAGATAATAGCAAAGAAGAAGGACAAATAATAGATTTTAAGATATGATTTTGGGGGAGGATATTATGAAGACCGCGAATATAATATTTTTGGCTTTGCTCGCTTTTATATTAGTCCAACAAGCTAATCCAGTTGAGGTCGGATGGACTAGATATTATTTAGAATCCGATAAGACGAGAATTGTCTTTTGGTTAGATGAAATCCCGCAATATAAAACTTATTATAATCAAGAAGATAATACTATCTGTATAACAATGTCAGATGCTCGTCTCGGCAGACCCAGTAAAAGGTTCAATGTGAACAGTCAATTTGTCAATTTTATATCGCTTAAACAAACAGATATAGACACCGTTGATATTAAAATTTCGCTCCCTAAGCCTGCAAACTATAAAGTCTTTGATATTAAGTCACCAGCACTTATAATCGTAGATGTAACATCAGCAAAAAATGTGCTTACAACTGAGACATCAGCCAATTCTCCGAAAGAACTAAAGACTGATTTGAATATAGTTAGTAAAAATGTGAATAACTCAGTGAATAACTCAGTTAAACCTGTTACACCAGTTAAGACCGATACAAAAGAAAATACTAAAACTTTACCTGCTGAACCAACTGAGTTATCAGTTATGGATTTTCAATGGCAATCTTTGGAATCGCTAAACGGAAATGTGTTGGCGATAATACAATATGTCTTTGATCTGTTGATTCTTTCCGCGGTCATCTATGTAATAATTAAAGTAAGAAGTATAAATAAACTTGCCAGATACATAAGAAGAAATCGTAGAAGATTAAAGGATAATCCAATTTTTGCCGATATGTTAAATGAGATTGAAAAAGGGTATAAACAAAGTTCAGAGAAGGAAACAAAGAAGAAGTCATCATCAGACAAAGAAAAGACATTAAAGGATACAGGATCAGAAGATAAAAAAGATATTAACGATGAGAGTTCCATCAAGCAATACGATAAGGTTCAGGAATTAGCAAAAAAAGGGATTGATCCAATATCAATATCGGAAAAAAGCAATATTCCTGTTGGAGAGGTCAATCTTATACTTGATCTATTAAGAGCAAGAAAAGACAGCTAAACAGTCTAAAAGATAAAGGGCTATAAAATGCAATTAACCCTATCAAACAATAAAAGACTTACTCAGACTAACTTTCTCAATGAAATCATAAATAGGATAGGCAAAAAGATAAATGCTACTGAGGGCGAAGTATTACGGATAAAAATCATAGATTATCTTGGCGATGGCAAATTAGTTGTTGACCTAAAAGGACAGCGGATCGTTGCCGATAGTAGCCTGATGATTGAGGCAGGACAAGAAATTGATGTCATAGTAAAATCAACAGATAACAACCGGGTAGTCCTTCAGGTTCTATCAGAAGATCAAAATAGAGGGGAGCTTCGGACAGAACCTGATGGGCTATCAAAACAGATAGAACTCCTAAAACAATATAATAACACACAAAACATTTATTTTGAATTGCCATTAAACTTTGATGATCAAAAGATAAACTCGTTAGTTGGATTTAATTTTCAGCCAGATAAGCAGATTAGCAACATATTAATTGCAGTTGAGTTGAAAAATTTAGGATATATGGAATTCCTGATAAATATCGTTGGCTTTGATCTCAACTGTCAAATTGTCTCAGAAAATATGAATACATATAAACTCGCCCAGAGACATATATCCGAATTGAAAGAATGTCTGTCTAAATTAGGCTATAAAGTGGAAAATATAAGCTGTTCATCAAAAAGGTCAACTAATATACCATATTTCATCTATCATTTAGATACAAGCGTTTAATAGTAACTATGAGATCAAGTAATTTAAACCGAAAAGCTGTTGCTCTTAAATATGATAAACAGTTAAATTCCGCACCTGTTGTAAAAGCAAAAGGGACGGGTGAAATCGCTGATAAAATTATAAAGATAGCGAAAGAAAATGGGATTCCCATAAAAGAAGATACCGATTTAGCAGATTTGCTTATGCAAATAGACTTGAATGAAGAAATACCACCTGAGCTTTATAAAGTGGTCGCAGAAATATTCGCGTTTGTCTATCGTTTGAATAATCTGAAAAGTTAGAAACATTTTTTATGGAGAGGCAAATATGAATAACCCACCAAGGATATTATTAGATAAAAATTTAGGCGATGATCAATCTCTATCATTAATGCTTAAAGAAAACGGCTATGAAGTATTATTAAACAATCACAACGAAGATATTGGAAAGGCAATATCTGAGATAAATCCAGACCTTATATTATTAGATGCTACGAAATTGGAATCATATTCTGAAATTAAGAAAAATCAAGATGGAATGAACTCCCCGATTATATTTGTAACACCTAAAGAAAAGTCCGACATAATAGATAAAATTGACTTAGATGACATAAACCAAGATTTCGTCACAAAGCCGTTCAAACTTAATGAGATGCTATTACGGATCCAAACTCATCTCAAAATCAAGGCGATGATTGAGCAAAAAATGGCATTACAGAATGAGCTTCAAACATCGCAAAAAACCGCAAGTATAGCAACTTTGGCTGGCGCTATTGCCCACGACATCAATAACCTTATAGGTGCTATAATGGGATATTCAGATTTGCTGAAAATTACCGCAAATGAAAGAAAATCAATGGATTATGCAGATAAAATAATGGAGGCATCACAAAAGGTCTCCGAACTGACAAATAATCTTTTGGCATACTCAAGATCAATACGCAGTGATCCGACAGAGGTTGATGTTAGGGAACTGCTTGAAAAAGTATTAATCCTTCATGGTGAACCTAATTTTAAGACATTAAATTATGATCTAAAAATTTGTGATGATATTCCCAAAGTGTATGTTGATAAAGGTCAGATATTTCGGGCAATTTCGGGAATATTTTTAAATGTCAAGGAAGCAACATCAGAAAATGGGACTATTCACATATTAGCCAATGTTGGTGAATTGCCACAGAATACCAGAGTTAACAGGCTAAATTCACAGATAACTGAATATGTTATTATCACGATAACAAATTCGGAAAGATATATGGATGAAACAACAGCACAAGAAATCAATGATATGTTTGATATGAACTTTTTTGATTATAATTCCGAATTAAGCCTATCTGCTGCTATTAACATCATTAAAAGAAACAAAGGATTTTTTTGGATAGATGCAAAATCTCTGGGAGAAACGAAGTTTATCATATACTTGCCGAAAGTTACCCCAAAGACAACATAACATTTAGATATGGCACAAAAATTGCTCAGATATAAAAAGCTTAAATTATTGGACAAAATATGAGTGGATTATGTGGCTAAAACAATCAATTGAACTTGTATGTGTATAATTTCGCGTCACTTTACATCTTTACTGAGGTCAAATTTATGAGATATGAAAAGCCGATTTTAATTAACCTAACAGACATAGAAATAAGCGAAGGTTGTTATTGCGAGAGCGGGACAGGGGCAAATACGTTGTGCCAGCAAGGTTTCTCAGCTTATGGAGGAAAATGCGGAAATGGGACATCAGCAGATTACAAATGTAAGAATGGAAGTAGTCCTACAAAATATTGCTGGTCGGGTTCGTGTAAGTAATAGGATTATTTGCCGATTTACTCATACTTTACTAAAGTTTAAACAGTTTTGAGTTAAAAATATTGTTAGTTAGCCAAATTTATTTTTAATAACAATAGAAAACCCTAAAATCCCCCTTTTTCAAAGGGGGAAACTAAAAAGCCATTTTTTTCAAAGGAAGAAGCCCCAAAAGTCTCACTTTGGAAAAGAGAGATTTAGAGGGAATTTATAAACGATCTGTTATGAACAATCTGTATTATGTCTAACCGAATAATATCATTTTCCAATTGAAACACATTATCAATAATGTCATTTAATAATGTCATTCTAAATTAACGACTTGTGCTAATTGTTTTTGTAGCCCAAGCAAACAGCTTAGTTTTTAGAGAAGCCAATTTGAAAGTCTGGACTACAAAATTTTATCAATATTTGATTTACGAGAACTAACACAAGTCGTTAAATTAATAATATTATTCTCTTATGTTAAAAGTCAGGAGCAGAATGACATTATATACTATAAACAATGCAAAAATGTTTCATTTAAAAAATGAACTATACACTATATTTATCCCCTTGGGTTGACAAGGGTAAGTAACCACAAACTCTTGATATTTAATAAGAGAAAAGAAAAGAGAACTCCAAGGGGACTCACTATTATCTCACCACATTTTTATCCTCTTAAAAATTTAGTTGGGGAATTTCTAGAGAATTCCTATGAATTACATTTCTCACTTGCTTGATTACGATTTTTGTTGTATTATCTCAATCAAAAGTTTTTAGCAAAAATTTAAGCTAACTTTATAGATAAGGAGAGAAAAAATGTATCGCAAATTAACCATTTTATTCATTATTTTAATGCTTATAATTGCTAATGTTGTCACCGCAGAGGAATTATCATTAAAAGGTAGCAATATACCATCTCTAAAGCGAGATTTCCAAACCGATCCAGATAAGTTCACTTTTGCCATAATAGGCGACAAAACTGGTGGAGGACAAGAAAATTGGCCTATTTTTGATAAGGCAATGGAGGAGATCAATCTTCTAAATCCCGATTTTGCTATAACAATCGGAGACCACATTCAAGGATATACAACAGATTTCAAAGAGCTAAAAAAAATGTGGGATGAATATTATTCGCACTTATCAGTCTTAAAAGTCCCAGTTTTGCTTGTCCCCGGTAATCATGATATTAGCAATACTGATATGTATATTTATTGGAAAGGGAGGAATGGAAAAACTTACTATTCTTTTGATTACAAAAAATGTCATTTCCTTGTAATCAACACTGAGGAGGACAAGTCTCCAGAAGGGGCGGAAATATCAGTAAAATCAGCTTTGGACTTTATAATAAATGACATAAGGGCGAA
>DTPJ01000375.1 GCA_011334435.1 Candidatus Poribacteria bacterium
AAGGCTTGATACAGATAACGTCATAATGGAGGTAGAGGATACTGGTTGTGGTATGTCAGAAGAGGTTAGACAGAGGATTTTTACGCCATATTTCACAACTAAGGAAAAGGGAACAGGTCTTGGAATGGCGATCGTTGCCCAGATCGTTGGGGAACATGGCGGAGAAATCTCCGTCCAAAGCACACAGGGTATCGGAACAAAAGTCACAATTAAGCTAAAGGCGGGCGTTGATGAAAAGATGATCGCCGAAAATGGATAATGTTAAGAAAGGATAAAACTATGATTAAAAAAACTTTATTGATGAGTATAATAATGGTGTTAGCAATATCATTGACTTTCATTGCTTGTAAAGATCAGAAGCAAGCGAAACCACCAGAAACATCAACACAAACAACAGTTAATCCAGCACAAACGACACCTGCAAAACAATCGCCGACAACTGTTGGCAGTGCGAAATCAACTCCAGAAACTCCAAAAATAGACCCTGAGAAAGTCGTAGCGGTTATAGAGATGAAAAAAGGCGGACGGATAGTCTTTGAATTTTATCCAAAAGATGCACCTTTGACCGTTGATAATTTCATCAAATTGGCGAATAAGGGATTTTATGACGGATTAACATTTCACCGAGTTATACCTAAATTCATGGCACAGGGCGGAGACCCGCTTGGCGATGGCACTGGCGGACCTGGTTATACTATCAAAGATGAGTTTAACTCACGAAAACATGTCGCTGGAACCGTCGCTATGGCTAGGACAATGGAGCCGAATTCTGCTGGAAGCCAATTTTATATCTGCTTTGAACCTCAACCGCATCTTGACGGTCAATACACTGTTTTTGGACAGGTCATAGAAGGTATGGATGTCGTCAATCAAATTCAACAAGGCGATGTAATGAAAAGGGTTTACATCGCTGATAGGTCGTCAATAACGAAAAAATAATAAGATACAGGCAGAACATGAAATCTAATGATTTACAGAATTAAATCTTAATCAGGAGGGAATTGCTATGGAAGATCAAAAGAAAAAAAGCGAATGGGACGAATGGAAGGATATAGGTCAAAAAATTGAGCAATTAATTAAGCAAGAAATAAAGCAAATAGCCAAATCAGGCGAACCTCAAAATTGGGTAGAGACGGGCAAGAAAATTGAAGCAAAGATCAGATCACAAATGGCGAAAGCGGCAGGAGCACATCCAGATGCGAATTGGATTGAGCTTGGCAAAACCGCAGAAGACCGCGTTAAATCCGCTATAAGCAAATGGGCTGGTGCTGAAAAAGATGACGATTGGATAACGATAGGCAAAAAAACTGACGCCAGAATCAGAGAACAGATAGCTAATGTCGCAGGTGTAGAAGCGGGAAGTGATTGGCTTGAGATCGGGAAAAAATTTAGCGATAAAATCAAGTCAAAAATAACCGATTGGTTAGAAGATGATGAGAAGACCAGAAGGAAAAGGCTTGATCAACTATCCGAACCATATCGTAATTGGCATTACTACCCGGATTTTGTCGTCCATCCAAGCCCAAGAGATGGCTTAAACTTCTCTTCGGTTGATTGTCCGTTAGTATGGAAACTAAACGATCAATGGCAGATGTGGTACACAGGATTTGATGGACGGGGTTATCAGACCGCATTGGCAGTCAGTGATGATCTTATCAATTGGGAGCCAAGAGGGCTTGTTATGGGATTTGGCAAAGAGGGTGCTTTTGACTATGGCGGAGTTACTTTTGGCGGTGCTTTATTTGAATCTTACGACATCAAAGCCCCTAGGACACTTAAAAAGTGGAATAATAAATATTGGGTCCTTTATGGCTGTTATCCTAAACAGGGCGGATATGAGATAAGACCCGGGGCGCAAGGTGCCGCTTGGAGTGAAGACGCGGTCAATTGGCATCGTGCCTCTGATTATCCGATACTTTCAATAAAAGGTGCAAGCGAATGGGAAAAGGATTGTATTTATCAACCATGGCTATTAGAACATGAGGGGAAATTCTGGAACTTTTATAATGCTGCTAATGGTGCGATTGAACAGACAGGAGTCGCTACCTCAGCTGATATGCTTACTTGGTATCGCTACCCCGGAAATCCGATTGTCCGCAATAGACCCGGAGGCTATGACGAGAAGTTTTGCTCCGATCCGAAGGTGTTTCAAGATGGCGATCATTGGGTCATGTTCTATTTCGGCGTAGGACGAGGCGGGGCGCATATAATGATCGCATTTTCGCAGGATTTGCTCAATTGGGAATCACATCCAGAACCGTTATATAAAGCTGGTGGAAATCCAAGCGGGTTAGATAAAACCTATGCCCACAAAGTATCATTAGTTTACAACGATCAAAATGACACATTCTATATGTTTTATTGTGCTGTCGGCGAGAAAGGCAGAGGTATTGGTCTTATAACAAGCAAGCCGATATAATCTTTTGAATTAACAAGATTTAGTGTCAATTAGGAGAATCTTATGTCTGATAAAAAACTTGGAGTCTTAATTCATGGTGCAGGACGCATCTCTACGCAGTATATTAAAGCGTTCAACAATAATCCAAATACTGAAATTGTCGCTGTTTCCAGTCGTAGAATTGAAAGCTGTAAACAACGTGTAGAGGAAGCAGGCTTAAAAAATGTTGAATTATATACCGATTATGAAAAGGCACTAAAACAAGATAACGTTGATATTGTCGCTATTTGCACTCCACAGCATCTCCATTGTGAAAATACAATATCCGCATCAGAAGCAAAGAAACATATAGTCATAGAAAAACCTGTTGCCATAAATCTTGATGAGCTAAAAGCTATGAGAGATGCTGTCCGAAAAGCTAATGTGAAGACAATTGTTGGGTTTGTCCTCCGTTGGAATCCGCTTTTTGAGACACTAAAAGCAATGATAGCTGATAACGCCTTTGGCAATATATACTTTGTTGAGGTAGATTATCAGAATTATATTAATAGCTGGTGGTCGGGATATGAAGCGGTTCGGAAAAAAGAAACTGGCGTAAGTGCATCATTAGTTGGCGGTGTCCATGCTATTGATGCTCTAAGATGGTTTGCTGGTCGCGGTAGATATAAGTCTGCAAAGCCGATTGAGGTTTTCGCATATAAAGGCGGTTTTCGTATGGGAAAGACAGAGGCTTATGTTAAAGATGCCCATAGATGGCGAGACGGAGCTAAACCATTAGAATATGAAGCATTTGAGATCGGACTCGTCAAGTTTG
The DNA here is from genome assembly GCA_011334435.1 of Candidatus Poribacteria bacterium. Taxonomy (GTDB): domain Bacteria; phylum Poribacteria; class DTPJ01; order DTPJ01; family DTPJ01; genus DTPJ01. Next base: position 3,213 of record DTPJ01000375.1, read on the forward strand.
ATAATGATATATTAGGAAAATTCTCAACTAATTCTGAATGTATAATGCCTTACTCTTTCCCAATTGAGATTTTCGGAGACAGAGGCTCAGTAAAGGATAACCGTATATGGTCGCATAAATACCCGGGTCAAACTGGCTGGGTTGAAATACCGACGATTATGCCTGAAAGCGGAGATGTTAGACATCATCCATTTCAAGCAGAGGTAGATCATTTCGTAGATTGCATATTAAATGATAAGGAATCTCATTGCAATCTTGAAGATGCGGTTTTAACACATGAGATCGCCTTTGCTTGTTTGATGTGTTATGAAACAGGCGAACCGATAAAACTTCCGCTTTTATAGAATTCAAGATATTTTCTTATCCATAGACCTCATCAATTACCTGACGGGCTAATTTCACCCAATTACGTATGCGATTAGGGTCTCTTTGCACTGTCTCCACATCTTTTAACGTAATGTCAACATGACAATGCCTTGAAGCAGAGAGGTCTCGTTTGAGAATTCTTTTTATCCGATCTTCGTCAAAGCCATAGCCGACCATATCAGCGGGGCTTGGACGATAGCTCATTATATAGTCTCTGCCGATCTGTTCCGCACATTTGGCGACATCTGCAAACGGAGAAACTGCGATACGTCTGAGATTTGGAATTTTTCTTAATATGTCAATTTTATGTGTAAGGTCTTCACAGCAACCATAAGCGGTAAGACCGAACTTGCTCAAAATTGGGATTTGATATTGAAGCAAAAATTCATAGTGCATAGCTGGTGAGACTAATGCAAACTCTTGTGCTGCCATATAGCCCCACAACTGACTTCGTTTCACTCCGTTATGATTTGGTGCTGGGTCCTCTAATTCCTCTGCGTATGGCATAGCTTGATTTTGATGATTACAAAGTCCCCAATCTCCTGCTATTTCTGCCTGATCGTGCATATTAAGTATCGCTTCTGACATAAATGAGACCAACTTATGAAGCCATTCTGGGTTATCGCTCATATCCAACATGAAATTCTCTATTCCTCGTAAGTGACCGAGATCGGTAGAAATATCTGCACTCCACATCCTATGTGCAGGACCGCGATCAACGTTTATTGTTATAATGTCGCCTAATATATCATATACTCGTTGAACGTTCTCCGCAGTCCTTTCTTCGTCAATTTCATGTCTCGGAGTTTGCATCTTTTTTATATCATCCAACTCTTTTATTGGATAATCAAACTTACATGCACCGCCACTTACATTTGGGCTTATTACTTTGGCGCCAATTCCCCAACCAGCGCCCTTATATACTGCGTTAACGGTTATCCAAGGCTCAAAAATTGAGTCATCATTAAACGTATCCCAAAAAAGATGAGACTTAAAAAAGTTCTCATAACTCCTCGCCAAGCTATCCTCACATTGACATACAGACTCGGGCATTTCGTGCCAAGCAAAGGCTCGGATATAAATAAGTGGTCTATCACCCTTAAAGCTGTTATGCAGTCTCCATCTATTTCGTCGTTCTTGTTGTTCTGGCTTATTGCATATATCAAGGTAACGTTTCGCTAAATCACGGAGGATTGATTTATCTTTATCTGTCAATTTTTTCTCCTTTCAGCAATGAGATTTCTCTACTCTATCAAAATGAAATTTATGTGTCACATTGAACGAAGTGAAGGGTCTCTAACGAAGTGAAGGGTCTTTCTTGAGATTTCTCTGTTCGCTCAAAATGACATTGATCAGTAATCAGTGATCAGTCAACTTTTAACCTTTAACCTTTAACTTTTAACTATACTTGTTTTTATATTTCGCTCCTCTGGAGCTTTTGTTTTTTCTATTGCTTTTATCCTTGAATCTAACAAATTCATTGTTTAAATTTCTGTCAAAACCTCATAGTTATCTCTGATGTCTGTCCGATCTCCACTTCTGCCTCTGATTTCTGCATTTTCCCTTTAACTTTGGCTGTAACTTCATATCTGCCAGTATGCAAGAGAAATGGCACTCTACCGAAAACGTCAGTTAGTCTCGTAAATCCGCCGATCTCAACGGTTGCATCTGATAATGGATTATCGTCTTTATCTACAACTTTGACCCATAATATCCCTGGCGCTTCTGGTTTATCCACATCAAAATAATAATCATTAATAAACAATAGATCACCTTTTGAGTCTGTCATAGTGCAAAGCAAGGAATGAAAGCCTGATGTGTTATCTGGTATCTGCCATGAGATTGTGCCTATCTTTTTTGCAGAATCGGGCTTTACATCAGTCACAAAATCTCCCTCTGCTAATTTGCCGTCTTTGCCATTTATCCACCAATGAATTTTACAGCCTTTTATGCCTTTTTCAAGGCGATTAAATGTCCATAGATCAACTTCCATCTTTTCACCGTGTTTATAGCCAGTCTTTGAATCTATTATAAGCAATTTTGGGTCTTTGGCATAAAGGTTTTTGATCGTCTCGTAAATGTGTTTGACCTGTTTACGTTCCCTGTCTAATATTCCATAAGTGCCTTTCTCTCGTCCACCTTTTAAGTCTGCAAGCGTCCATAAAGTAACTCCGCAGACAAAATCTTTTCTTATCATCAAATGTTGCATATCCACTCTTAAAAGCTTGTCATGATATTCCACGCTAAATCTCTCATCTTGGCTATATCCTTTATGATTATCGGGATAGGACATTCCGCATAGTTCGACTGCAAAGATCGGTTGATTTGGCATTATATTATGGATTTTGTCAACCTCAGGACCTATATCATAGACATTAGGAGAATGAAACCAGCCGTAGTGTAACGGTTTTCCATTCACGTCTAAATATTCCCAAGTTCCACCGCCTGTTGATGCTGCGGAGGCATAAGAGACAAGCCTTGTATCGTCAAGGCTTCTGACATAATCAGTTGATCTTTTGATATAGTTGATGATCTCTTGATGCTCTTTTGCTCCGCCCCAGACTTGGCTTATCTCATTAGCGACGCTCCAAAAGATTATGCTTGGGTGATTATAGTATTGCTCAATCATATCGTCAAGATGAGGTTTCACCCATTCATTCCACATCTGCTCGCTTGCGAGTTCCTCACGGGAATTTTGCCAAGTAGGTATCTCTGACCACACTAACAGACCTATCTCGTCGCATATATCAAGGTATTTCTTACTAAACGGATAATGTCCTAATCTGACGAAGTTAGAATTGAGTTTTTTTATACGTTCAAGATCACTGCGTATAGCGGAGTCTGTGACCGCACTGCCCATGCCTGCATAATCCTGATGTATAGCGATCCCTTGAAGCCATATCTTTTTGCCGTTTAGGTATAGTTCCGTCCCTCTGGTCTCAATCTTTCTTATGCCGAATTTTTCATAATGCGTCACCCACTTATCAGAAACATTCCAAGAGACCTTAAAGTCATATAAATTAGGCGAGTCTGGACTCCATAATTTGGGTTTATTTATAACAATAGTTGGATTTTTGCCTTTACCTGATGCAATAAGTTTGCCTTTATAAAGAATTTCTGATTTTATAGTGACATTTTTGAGTAGCTCAGGAGCACCTTCCAAAAAGATTTCAGCCTTCACTGTGGATTTTTGCAGACTTACGTTCGGTGTCTTGATAAACAGTTTTTTCATATAAACTTTTGGCAATTTTTCAAGAAAAACATCTCTCGTTATGCCACCGCAGTTCCACCAGTCAATAGACGCACCGGGTATTTGGTATGGACGTTTTGTATTGTCAGCCCTGACGACAAGAATATTCGGCTTTGAGAAGTCAATAATTTTGGACACATCAAAGGCAAACGCTGTATATCCGCCTTTGTGATTTCCAAGATATGTGTCATTTAGCCATACATCTGCGATCAGATATACCGCCATAAATTTCAATCTTATATTTTCGCCAGACCAACCCTTCGGAGGATCAATTACACGTCTATACCAGCCTATACCGTCATAATTCCAAACTGGGATAGTGACGTTCTGTCCTTCGTTCCATGTCCCTGGGACGCCTATATCTTCCCATGATGAATCATCAAAATTTGTTGAATTCCATTTTTCATTAATACCGACGTTATTAGGGTCAGCTTTGAATTTCCATATTCCATTGAGGGATATTGATTCAATATCAGATATTTCACCTGCCACTGTTGAAAAGCAGAAAACAAAGCACAAAAGCATTAAAAAGATAGTTATTTTACTTGAATTTTTAACGTTCATTGATCATCTCCATTTGGTTATTTTTTTATCATTTATGTTTAATTTCTTCACATTTTCACGCATATTTTGCGGATATTTCCTTCGCTATGTCTGCCCATTCTTTAAGCCTTTGGTTGTTTCCGTTTAAGGTTTGAAGTTCCCTTAAAACGATCTGGACATAACAACCTTTTACGATCTTCATACCCTCATCAAGATGCTTTCTAATGGAATCAAGGTCGCCAAATACGACGTCAGTAGCCTTCTGTCGCCACATTATCGTATAACGGTCTCCGACAGCCTCTGCGACCTTCGCCAAATCTGTCCATGCAGACGAGACAAATATCCTTAAATTCGGTATTTTCAAGACACCATTTATCTTTCGTGTCAAGTTTTCGCAACAACCATAACTGACAAGCCAAAATTTTGATAGAATAGGGATTTGATATGACAATAAGAATTCCTCCCACATTTTTGGTGATACTTCTTGGAACTCTTGGCTTTCAGTTTGTCCCCAAAGGTCTTTGAGCTTGATATTCCCGATTTTTGCGTCATTGCGAGGCGGATCACTACAATACATCGCACCTGTATTGTTAAGGGTAAGCATGCCCGAATCTTCATATTCTTTCATCGCTTTAAGGATGCCTTCTTGCAGATGTTTCATAAGGCGGTGGACTAAGTCAGGTCTATCAGACATATCATACATCAGTTGATCTAATCCCCTAAGCGAAGAGGCATAATTAGCAAGCCCTGGGTGCAGTGGAATTCCGCATGATAAACGCACTTCCATAACATCGCCGAAAAATTCCTGCATTTGAGCCAATGATTTTTTTGTCTTTTCTTCATTATAAGTGTATTCAGGCAGTTTGAGTTTATCAAAGTCCGCTTCTGTTTTCAGTGGAGGGTCATATCTATATGCACCGCCGGGAGTGTTCGGCGAAACATAGTTGATCGGAACGCCCCAAGTATGCGGGGTATGCTGATCAAAGGCAACTCCAACAGTCCAATAAGGCTCAAGAGGGTCATCATCTCCTATCTCGTGCTTGATCAGTCGCATTCTGAGATTATATTCTATATTTCTGCAAAACGGGTCTTTGCATGTCAGCATATTTGCAGGAAGCAGTTCTGCCCAAGCACCAACTGGTCTGCAATATACAGGAAACCTGTCTGGTTTTCGTAGCCCATTGACATCACGCCATCTTTTCCTTCTCGCTTCATATTCATCGCTTTTCGCTAATTCAACGACTTTACGCGCTAACTCCAGAACAGTTTCACGGTCTTTTTGCTGTTCAAGTGTCATTTTCAATCTCCTTATCTGCTAAAATTGATCAGCCATTTTTTTCTCAATTTACAGATCATCGTATATGCGGGATCAAAGAAATTTCCGACATCATATTGAATACATTGACCGAGTAGGACACCGATTGCGTTATCCTTTAATTTATAATCGCTTTTCAGCCATCTTATCATATCAGTTGTCGCTATTTGCAAAGCTAAATCAAGTGGTCTTGCGTTTCCTACGGTCATAATGTATTCGTCGTTTTCCGCCCTTAGGTTATCAATGCTTTTGCCCTTTATAACCTTTACGGTAAATTGGACATCAAAAGAGGATTCAATGCCCATGCCTGTTATCTCTCCATCTCCTTGAACAGCATGACCATCGCCTAAAAAGAATAATGCACCTTTGACGAACACAGGAAAATATACCGTCACACCAGCACCGAAGCCGTTATAATCCATATTTCCACCATGTGTTGATGCAGTTGTCGCAGGGATACCTTCATCTTTTGGTGAGACACCGAAACAGCCCAATAATGGTGATAATGGAAGGACAATGCCACCAAGATCAGGGTCGGGATTGATCAAAGTCGCTGTCCACTTATCAATATCAAGTTCCCATTCATAAATGATCCTATCCTTTGGCATCTCTGAAAGATATGACTGACAAACTACGTTAGATGCAACAGTAACAGATGCCCTGCCTATTTTTCTATTAGGCGCCATTTTATCAAAGTGGACTGCAAGTATATCGC
>DTPJ01000278.1 GCA_011334435.1 Candidatus Poribacteria bacterium
ACAACATCTTGAATGCTCTATTTCCATCATGGATTGTTAAAGAATGGATAAATTTGCCGGAAATCAAACAAGTCATCACATTAAGCCAACGTCTCAAAGAATATTTGATCAAAAATGGAATAAAAAATGAAAGCAAAGTTAAAGTTATCCGGTCTGGTGTAGATATAGAAAAGTTCAATCCCTTAAACCAAAAAATGATGACTTTAGAAAATGAACTCTTTGAAACTAACAATAATGATGACAAAATAATCCTCTACTTTGGGCCTTTATCCACATTCAGAGGAGTAGATACCCTGCTTGCGACCATTCCAAAAATAACCAAGAAAATTCCATCGGCAAGACTAATTCTGCTTGCAAGGGGTTTTTTAAGCACAAGAGAAGAGAGAAAGCTAGAAAAGATGGCAAAAAATATTAAAAGTGTACAGGTTATAAAGGGAATTTTAAAATATGAAACATTGGTGAGCTATTTAGGTTTAGCGAACGTCGTAGTCCTGCCTTTTAAATTTTGGCCTCAGGTAGAATGCCCACTTACACTGCTTGAGGCGATGGCTATGGAGAAACCAGTAATAACGACGAAGGTAGGCGCTATACCTGAAATAATAATCAATAAGGAAAACGGAATATTAGTACCACCCAAAAAACACGAAGTTTTGGCGGAAGCCATTGTGGAACTTTTAAATGATAAGGAGTTAGCATTAAAAATTGGAGAAAATGCTCGTAAGTATGTAGTGAGATTTCATTCTTGGGATGTTGTTGTTAAAGAAACTTTAGAGACTTTCACCGACGCACTCAGTCATACAGACATGGACAGGTTGTAGGTTTTCGCGATGAAACATAATCCTTTATATTTTGTTATGACGGTAGACGTTGATCCTCCTCCACCGTCAGCTCCAGACTTAAAAATAGATGAAGGAATACTCACTCTTCTTCAAATGTTTAAGAAAAATGAGATTAAGTCCACTTTTTTTGTAACTGCAATAATGGCTGAAAAGTTTCCAGATTTAATGCAAAAGATTAAAAAGGATGGACATGAAATTGCGTGCCATGACCTTGACCATTCCCCGATGGTGGACAAACTTAATCTTACAAGGCTTATGTTTAGAATAAGAATTGCAACGCAATTGATAGAAGACTACGTAGGTGTACGACCCTACGGTTACCGTGCACCCTTGTTTAAAATAAACAGAGATCAATTAGTTGCGCTTAACAAAAACGGCTATGTATATGATTCCTCTATCATATTTCCCCCTTTTTTCCGTTCTCTACGAATATTTTTCTCGAAACCATTTTTCGTTCCGATCAACAAAAATGGTTGGATGATAGAGATACCGCTATCAACCAATCCAATGATGCCATTTCCTATTGGTGGTGCTTACTTCAGGGTCTTTGGGGAAAAATGGGCTAAAGCTGGAATAAAAGTGAATTTCCTATTTAAAAATCCACTTATTTTCTATATTCATCCAAAAGATATTATTGTCCGAACAAGCGGTCCTAGCTGGTATTCGTATAAAAATACCTCAAAATGTCTCGATTCCTTGAAAGAAATTATAAATTATGCTAAGAAGACTGGGGCGATATTTATCAAGGCTATTGATCTGGCCTATCTGTTCGCCAAAAATCAAAATTTTAATGATAAAAGTTTTGTGATTTGAAATGTGTAATGTACCCGTTACAATAGGTCTCTGCGTCAAGAACTGTGCAGACACGATTAGGGAGACTTTAAACTGCATAATTGGTCAGGATTATCCTCATGAATTAATAGAAGTGATAGTGGTTGACGACCAAAGTTCAGATGATACAATACCTATAGTAATTAAAACTTTATCAAATTATTCAATCAATTTTAAGGTGCTTTCCACTAACGGCAAAGGATTAGGTTTTGCAAGACAGCTTGTTGTAAAAAACGCTAGTGGAAAATACATCCTTTGGGTTGATGGAGATATGATTTTGCCCAACAATTATATTATGCAACAAGTAAAGTTTATGGAGCAAAATCCAGAAGTTGGAAAAGCGAGAGCAAAATGGGGCTTTCTCAATGAGGATTATTTACCAGCTAAACTCGAGAGCTTCCGAGTGCTTACACATTCATCCGGCAATAAGAACAAATTATTGGTTGGCATTGGAGGATCAATATGTCGTACTTGCGCTTTGAAAGAAATTGGAGGGTTTGATGAAAAAATTCGAGGAGCTGGTGAAGACATAGATCTTTCTGTTAGGCTTGCAATTTCATGGAAAAATGCAATAAGTGATGCGGTTTTTTATCATCGTTTTAGGAAGACGTGGAAATCCTTATGGCAGCAGTATTTTTGGTATGGTTATGGTATTCATTATGTAAACGCCAAACATAAAGGAATAATTAAATTATGGAAATATCTTCCAATTATATCCTTTTTCGCTGGGCTAAAGAATTTTCTATCAACAATTAAGTTAACGAAACAGAAAATCGCCATCTTATTGCCATTTCAATATACTTTCAAGTATAGCGCTTGGTTAATTGGCTACATAAGAAGCCATTTTGACCAATATGGAGACCTAGAAGCAGATTCTTCTGCCAGTACGTAATGGTCTAGCTATAACTTGCTAACATAACATACACTTTGCTTGTAACATTAAGAGTGGAAATGCTGCTTTGCACACGGAAATAATATATTTTACCTTTTTCTAAATTAGTTAGGATAAATTCGTGGGTTGTTGTTGCAGTCACATTTTTGACCATCGTGCCAGGATAATAATCCATATCCCAGTAGTAAATGCCTGGGTACGGATAGGGCGTCGTATACTTAAGCGTTGCATTGAAAAGAGGGTTCAAGCTATATTCTACGCTGCCATTGGTCGGTTTTGTAGTGTTCCATGATATTTTCACTGAAGCATTCAAGTATTGAACTGCTATGTCATACATAGTCCATGGAGGTTCAGAGTTTACTGCTGCTAGGTAAGGTCTAATGTCCGGCCATGGTTCTGATATTGCTGGGTTAACTCCTGGTCCCATATAAGCCGATACCACGTACCCATCACATCCTAGATTCCGAATAAGAGTAATAAATTCAGCAAATTGTGTAACCGTTAGGTTCCAACCTTCATCTTGCGAGTATGTAACAAAGTATGGACATAATTCTACAGCTCCTTTAGGTCCAGCGGTTCCATACGTCATATATGCATTGATATTTCTTTGTATGAGGTCTGTTGTATTTCGGTAATTCATAGGGTATAATCTATCGATGTATCCGTCCAGAATCCACGCCGTTGGGTCTTGTGCAACACACGATAATGTCCCTCCAGGGTCGTCTCCCCAGTATCTAGTGCAGGCTGAGACGGTTATATTGGGCCTTATTGATTTTGCTAAGTCGTATATCTCCTTTACAAGAGTGTTTATTGTGATTATTCTCCACTGCAGGAACTCTTTAAATCTTGAACCGCCGGGGGCAAAATCTCCAGGCCAATTCGTAATAGTTTCGCCTAGGTATTCTTCTAACCAAGCTTTTGCAGTAGCTGTGTAGGGCATATCTTCATCGTCATAACGTATGTAATCGAGGCTTAGGTCATCAATATTGTAATCAGTAACTATTTCTTCAGTTAAGTTAAGAATCCATTCCCTTGCTTCAGGGTTTGTTGGGTCTAGCCAATCTACAACTTCACCATTCGACCTGTTACATTTCCATTCGTTTCGGGGAGACTTGTATAGAATGCAGAATTCCACTCTGACAGTTAAACCGTGCGAATGGGCTGCCTCTATAGCCAAAGCAAGCTCGTCTCTAGGTGACATGTTTGGCACATACTGGCTTGGATAGTAAGCCTTATAATTGAAAAGGAAAGCTGAACCTATTCCGGTGACGTTATAAGCTGCAAGCGTCTCGCAGATTAAAGTCCAGTTGCAGACTTGTCCTCCTCCATACGGACCTATATTAACGACTTCCCTTATTTCACTTTTGTAATTCTGCGGCTCTCTCACAACAAGAGCAACTCTCCCTGACGAAGTAATAACTACCCGTGTTATGTTATAGGAGCAGACAGAGACGCTTAAAAACAGTAAGCAAGTCATTATTAAAACAATGATGCGAAAACCCGCCTTTCTTACATTTGGAATCTTCACGTTTATCAACACCAAATTTTACACTTAATTATGTCACCATGAAAATATAAAAATCTTTTGTATTAAGATAAAATATTTGTTTAATCAAGCGGGAGTTCATTTATGAAGTCTATTTCAGATGTTAGCTGGAAACCTAAAAAATTCTTGATTGTTATATTGTTTGCACAATTTATGTTATGCGTTACTGTACTTTTAGATATACCCATCGCTAGGCAAGTCATCGGATTTCTTTATTATACTTTTGTTCCAGGGTTCATTTTGGTCAAGCTATTTAAAATTGATACGATTAGCAAATCGGAAAAACTGCTATTGTCTGTTGGATTTAGTATCGCTTTTCTTATTATTGGCGGTTTTCTTATAAACGAATTTTGCCTTTTATTCGGTGTTTTGCGACCACTTTCATTAGCAGTCTTATTTATCGCCTCCAACGGCTTCATTATCATAATAAGCATGATCTTAGTCTTTTTGAGAGGTGTAGAGGAGATTTGTAACGGGGGCTTCCTGCATTTTTCCCCACATGCATTACTTCTTTTGTGCCTCCCTATTCTAAGTATTGCAGGGATAACGCTGGTAAATATGGAAAGAGGTAACATGCTGCTTCTCATTATGATTGTAGTGATCGCTATAATATTCCTTAATGCAACCATATTCAGGAACTTGCTGCCTTCCAGATTATACCCATTCGCTATACTTATGATCGCTATTGCACTTCTTTTTCATACTTCTATCGTATCTAATTATATTTTTTCTTTTGGTTCAGATGCTCCAATTGAATATTTCGTTTTTAAAAATACAAAGGACAACATGCGTTGGGATTCAACCTTTTCCTATCGGTGGAATTTACAGTTTGGCAGAATGTATGATATGTTAAGTATTACTATTCTTCCTACGTTTTACAGCAATGTATTAAACATTAGTTCTGAATGCATGTTTAAGATAGTATATCCATTATTGTTTTCTCTTGTGCCTTTATGTTTATATCAAATATGGCGCAAGTATGTTGGAGACAGATACGCTTTTATTTCAGCTTTCCTTTTTATGGCTTATGAAATATTTTATACGGAAATGCTAGGTTTAAACAGGCAGATAATTGGTGAATTTTTCTTAGCTTTATTATTATTCGTCATTTTGGATGAAAAAATGAAACAATCTATTAAAACATTCGGCTTTGTTATTTTTAGTTTCGGATTAATTACGTCGCATTATGGACTTTCATTAATTTTTATGTTTTTTATAAGTTTTTATGTTTTTGTTTTATTTATTGCTAAAAAGTCTAGCAGAAATATAACTGCGAGTATGGCTATCATTTTTTCAGTGTTAATGCTTGGATGGTATGTATTCACTTGTAAGTCGAGTACTTTTGATAGTATTTTAGCCTTTGGAGATCGCGTTCGTAGCGAATTAGGCGATTTTTTTAACCCAGAATCAAGAGGGCAGGTGGTAATGAGGGGCTTAGGGTTAGAGAGACCTCCGACTTTTTTGAATGCAATTAGTAGGATATTTGCGTATGCTACTGAAGCCTTGATTGTTTTAGGTTTTGTGGGTTTGTTAGCCAAAAAGGTGAAAAACAACTTTAAAAGGGAGTTTTTCTTTTTCATCTCTGAGGCTATTGTTCTTTTGATTTTACTAATAGTATTACCTGGGATGGCGGAGACCATGAATATGACAAGGTTTTATCACGTATTGCTTTTCTTTTTAGCTCCTTTATGTGTATTAGGCGCTGAATTTGTTTCTAAATTAATAATCAAACGAAAGCATGAAGTGGCAACTTTAGTTTTAATGGTATGCGTACTGGTTCCTTATTTCTTTTTCCAAACGCACTTTTTGTTTGAAGTAACTGGCGGCAATAGTTTATCTGTTCCTCTTAGCGGATATAGAATGGATGTTTTGCAGTTATATGCTCTAGGATACATAGATGCGTATAGTATGCATGGAGCTCAGTGGATATCCAAAAATGTTGACTTTATAGGTTTACGGTTGTATTCGGATGGTTACTCTCGGGAGTATGTTTTGACAATTTATGGTGCGGTTTATCCCGATTATATCGATGAGTTGTCTAATGTTACGATAATAAAGGATAAAGGCGTTGTATATTTGAGTACTATTAACGTTATTGGGGATGTGATTCCATTTGGACGGTTTTCGTGGAATACTAGCGAGCTTTCCTCTGTGTTTGATGACTTGAACATAATATATACTAATGGCGGCAGCGGAATCTATAAACATTCACCTTAGAGCTTGTGCTTTTTGCTGAACTAAGAAAGGAGATAGGTTAACAATTGTCTGATAGACCAAAAGTTTCTGTGGTGATACCAACATTTAAGCGTGCACATTTAATAGGTTGTGTTTTTGAGGCGCTGACTAAGCAAACCTGTAATGACTTTGAGGTTTTAGTTGTCTTAAAACCAAGTGGAGATAATACGGAAAACATCGTAAAATATTTTGAAAAATTTTTGAAAATAAAGTTGATTTTTCAAAATAAAGGCTACATAGTAGATGCATTAAATATCGGGTTCGATTATGCAACTGGGGATATTATAGCCTTTTTAGATGATGATGCTGTTCCTTATGAGGATTGGGTTGAGAAGCATGTTGAATCTTATGAAAGGTATGAGAATGTTGGGGGAGTTGCAGGAAACGTTATACCTGCAAGGTTGTGTGGTGATAAGCTGGTGAAAGTTGGGGGTTATGTGTCGCATGTTATACCCTCTTTTAGGCGTTTAACTTTTCTTGAGAGTGTTTTCCGTAGTGTTTGGAATGTGCCGCTTGAGGGTATGGAAGATTACCTTGTTTACATTTCAAAAGCTGGTGTTGTGGAGTATAATTTAAATGTTTCACGTTTTGCTTGGAACAAACCAGTTAAGTCTCTGTTAGGTATGGGCGCTAACATGTCTGTTTTGCGTGAAGCTGTTGAGGGTTTTAGGTTTCCAAGCCAGTGGGTGCTTGGTTTGGCTTGGGAGCAGTTTTTGGGTTGGCACTTATGGAAAAAGGGATATAACCTCATTTTTAATCCAAAAGCGAGTGTTTACCATATTGTGCAGAGTGAAAGTTTAACCCGTAATGTTAGAAGTGCCAAGAAGGATTTGTTGCGTTGGGTTGAGAATTACCTTTTATTTTACCGGCTGTATGGTTTAGAGCCTAAACTTTCTAGGATGCATAGAATCACATGGCTTATTTTTTCTTCGTTAGTTAGTTTGAAGAAATTGTGTAAGGATAAAGAGTTTCAGCAAATTGTTCGGCTTAAAGGCAGATTATACTCAGAACTCATAGGACAAAAATGGTTGCTATCCAAAAATATAGGCGGCAATTACTCTCCATTAACAGAATTAAATGCGCTGTGGAAGAGTCAAAGATGAGATTTCTCATAACGAATATGGACGGTTTTAGGAATAAAGGTTGTGAGGCTTCACTCAAAGCAATTGTAAATGGGATAAGAAACCTTGATGGTGACGCAGAGTTTAAAATTTTTACCTGGACTCCAGAATATGATGTCTTGTGGGTGGGTGAGAATAGGAATGCTTCTTTCCTTACGGTACCTTTCAGAGGATTTTTCCCGTTACTTGGGAATAAGATTCTCTCAAGACCTTGGCAATATAGATTAATTGGTAAGCTTGGAATGTCCGAATCTATTAAAAATGGCATGGAAGCTTTTCAGTGGGCAGATGTTGTACTGTCGACCGGTGGAGACATTTTTAGTTCAACATATCCCGGTCTTTTCCTGCGCCTTATACCCATTAAAGTTGCTGCAAGCTACAAGAAGCCAGTAATACTGCTTGGGCATTCGATTGGACCATTTGAAAAAGAAAACGAGTACAAAGCATTCAAAAAAGCGATGAAACACGGGAATCTATCAGTTTTAAGTATTTAGAGAATATGAAACTAAAAAATGCAAGAATTGAACTAACTGCTGAACCAGCATTTTGTCTTGAGGCAGACATGAAAAAGATTGGAAAAATTTTGAAAACGTACAATATTGCTAATAAAGAAAACCTTGTGGGGGTAGCTCCTAGTCAGGCGATTGCCAGCTATTCCAAAACTTCCTACAATTACCATTTTAAGACTCTGCAAAACCTTATACAATTTCTAATAGATGAGTTGGAGTGTCATGTCGTACTAATTCCTCATGTCCGTGAGAAATCTGTTGAATATGATGATCGTGTTATTTGTGAGCTTCTTTATCGTAAGCTTGACTTTCCAGAAGATGTAACTGTGCTAAGTTTTGACCACCCAGCTGAGGAGATAAGAGCGTTAATTAGTAAGTTTGACATTATAGTGGCTGAAAGGATGCACGCCGCAATATCGGGTCTTGCACAAAATGTGCCAGCATTTGCAGTAGGTTACAGCGTTAAGGCTGAAGGAATAGTAGGCGACATATTTGGCTTCAACTCATTGGAGGATTACATAATTTCTATTAAAAATTTGGATGTAGAATTGCTTAAGCGACGCATAAAAAACCTTTTAGACAGAAAAAGCGAGGTTGCAAAGTATCTATCGAATATAATGCCACATATTAAAGAAAAGGCAAGACGCAATTTCACCTTAACAATGGAAGTTCTTAGACAAAATACTTAAAGAAAATATCCTTTTTCAATGGGGTCATAGAATGTCGCTCGTTTCAAGGGCATGGAAGATTTATAGAGAAGAGGGATTTTCAGAACTAAACAAGAACTTTAGCAAATATGTTCAATGGAAGATAGTTCCTAAATACTATTCGTTAAAGGCTAAGTATTATCAGTTAAAAGGCATACATACGTTTTCTGTTAGAAATATTAAGACGAAGATGTATACCCGTGAATACTGGGAGGCATTAGGCCTAACGTATGCATACGCAATAGAACGTGCTGTTATAAAAGATCTTCTGAATAATATCAGAAGTGGGGATACATTTTATGATATTGGTGCTGGTTTGGGCGCATATTCATGCCTTGTTGCGAATTTGGTTTCGAAGGTTGTGGCTTTCGAGCCCAACCCAATTGTTGTTGAGAGGTTAAAAGAGAATGTGAAGTTGAATTGTAAGCCAAATGTGGAAGTTTTCAATGTTGCAGTCTCCAACTCAAAGGGGAAGACAAAGTTTGTGCTTTCCAGATTCTACCAGTCATCGCACCTTTTGCGCGCGAATGTTATGAGAAAGGATAAATGTTTGGGGCGCTCTAGCCATCTTATGAGCGCCTATATAGGATTGGATGTGCATAAGGATTGGACTTTCGCCACTGTCCTCGACCAGACTGGTCGAGTTGTCGTTCGGAGAAAGCTTGAGAATGAGCA
>DTPJ01000566.1 GCA_011334435.1 Candidatus Poribacteria bacterium
CATCTTTATAAGGCTTTCATCGGAAGCGTTTGCAAGCATCTTTGCCATTTGACCTACAACACCTTTTGCAGCAGCCATCTTAGCCTTCTGAACATATCTCATGAACACTCCTCCTCTCCGCCTGTTTGGAATAATGTGCTAATTGGTCTCCCTAAGTGGATGTTTTCAATAGCTTTTGCAAAGAGTTTCGCGACAGACAAGACTTTAATTTTGTCAATTTGCTTCTCTTTTGGAAGTGGAACGGTGTTTGTTATGACAAGTTCTTTTAGAGAAGAACGAGCGATATTTGGGACTGCCCTTTTTGAAAGTATTCCATGAGTTATCCCTGCATATATATCTACTGCCCCTTCTCTTTTTAGTGCTTTAACGAGTTCCATAAGAGACCCACCAGTCAGAATCTCATCATCAAACATAATAGCGGTTTTGCCTTTGACATTACCGATAACATTTGCAACTTTTGCCTTTTCTTTATCGCCATCTCTACGTTTTTCTAAAATCGCAAGAGGTGCTTTTAATCGTTCAGCGTATTTAATATTGAGTTTTGCCCTTCCGACATCACCAGCGACGACAACTATATTCTGTAAATTTTTTTCTATAAAATATTTGCAGAGGATCGGCAATGCGAGGAGTTGATCGGCAGGCATGTCAAAAAAGCCTTGTATTTGTGCTGCATGGAGGTCCATCGTCAGAACTCTATCTGCCCCAGCTGTTTTTATCAGATCAGCCATTAACTTTGCGGTGATTGATATTCTTGGCTCATCTTTTTTATCTGAACGGACATAAGGAAAGTATGGTATAACCGCGGTTATCCTGTCTGCTGATGCACCCCTAAGGGCATGGATCATTATCAACATCTCCATTATATTATCACTTACAGGTGGACACGAAGTTTGGACAACGAAAACATCTTGCCCTCTGACACTTTCTGTGATTTTGACCTTTATATTTTCATTGCTAAACTTTATTATCTCTCTCTGCCCAAGTTCAGTATTGAGATGTTTAGCAATTTCATTAGCCAAATCAGGGTTAGAATTACCAGAAAATATCTTAAGTTGATTATACATACAAATTCCCCCATAATTATTTTGAAAGTTTAAGATTACAGCCTAATTGACACTCCCCTTTCTATAAGATAAGTTTTCGCCTGTCTTATTGTGTATTCCCTATAATGAAAAATGGACGCAGCTAAAACTGCATCTGCTTTGCCATCAGAAAACGCTTCGTATAAATGTTCAAGCGTCCCCGCACCACCAGATGCAATTACAGGGATATTTACTGAATCAGAGATAATCCTTGTCAATTCTATATCATAACCAAGTTTAGTTCCATCACAATCCATGCTTGTCAATAATATTTCGCCTGCGCCAAATTCCTCAACTTTTTTTGCCCATTCCCATGCATCAATTCCTGTGGGTTTTCTTCCACCATAGGTATATACTTCCCAGCCGTTGCCATCTTTTCGTCTTTTAGCATCAATAGCTACCACGATACATTGGCTACCAAATCTATCAGCGGATTGTTTAACGAAGTCTGGATTTTCTATTGCTGATGTGTTTATAGATACTTTATCAGCTCCAGCAGAAAGAAGAGTGCGAATATCTTCTATTGTTCTTATCCCTCCACCGACTGTAAGTGGCATGAAAACTTGGTTTGCGGTCTTTTCTACGACATGGACCATGGTGCCTCTTTTTTCGTGAGATGCGGTAATGTCCAAAAAAGCTATCTCGTCAGCACCTTCGTCATTATACCTACTGGCTACTTCAACAGGATCGCCAGCATCCTTTAAACCGAGAAAATTTACCCCTTTAACAACTCTGCCATCTTTTACATCAAGGCAAGGTATTATTCGTTTGGCAAGCAATTATGTTCTCCTGATATTTTAATATCGTCCTTTAATTTCTGTGTTTTTCTGTGTAATTCTGTTGCTAAATTAATTATCCAAATCACATAAAAAGTATACAACTTTGGTTTTGTATTGTCAATTGCCTATGTTAGCAAATTATATGCTAATCCAACAAAGGTTTTTGTCCTGAATATAAGGTCTTTTACGCTAAAAGATTCATTATCGCCGTGGACGTTATTTTGCTCAGAGTCCGAATCTGGATGTGCTGGTGCAAAATCATAGACTATTGTCCCAAGTGGTCTTACAGCACAAGAATCAGTTAAACCAATTGTTAGAACTTGCACTATATCAGCGTCTTTTCCCATAGCACAGGATAAAGCAGATTTTATGGCACTTAAAAATTGATCGTTTGATGGTGATGCTCCGGGATTTTCTGTTCCACTAATAGAAAGTTCATAACCTTCTATTCCGTTGAGTATTTTAGTCAACTCTCTTTTCACATACTCAATATTCTGATTAGGTAAAATACGGACATCACAGGTAACCGTAAATTGATCTGGGACAACGTTAGATTTAACCCCGCCAGAAGCCATTGTTGGAGTTATCGTCATCCTTGAAAGACCTTTTAGTAAATAAGCAATAGAACTGTAATCTTTGGATAGTTTTTCTATCAAGTTATCAATATTATCAGGGGTAATTTCGCTTTTATCTATATCAAATAGTTTTGGCAGTTCGCGAAATATAGTCGCTGAAAGATCACGTTCGGATTTATATTCATTAATTTTTTGAATAGCATAAGCCATTTTAACTAAGGCATTATCACCTTCCCAAGGCACTGATGCGTGACAGCTCTTGCCTTTTAAGTTGATCTTTGCATCAAGCCTTCCTTTCTCTCCAAGTGCGACGGTGAAAAACTGACCTTTCGGCGTTTTTATCGGATCGCCTCCTGCCTCATTTATGGCAAATTCAGAGTCTATTAAATGCCTTTGATTTTTAGCTAACCATTGAAAACCATAACGACTGCCAGTTTCTTCATCACATCCTGCGGCGAATATAACGCTTCTTTTCAATGGAATGCCAGAACGCTTTAATAAAATCATTGCCATTGCCTCGCTAACGACAACACTTTTGCAGTCATCAGCACCTCTGCCGTAGATCCTCCCGTTGTCAAGCGTTCCACTGAAAGGCGGATGCTTCCATTTACTTTCGTCGCCTATTGGGACAGTGTCTGTGTGCGACATAAATAATAACTTTGCCCTTCCATTGTCCGCCCCGTTAAGCCTTGATACAAAATTGCCCCTTGATGGGGCGCTTTCAACGATAGTTGACTCTATGCCTTCACTATCAAACTTCTTTTTCAAAAACTGACATAACTCCGTCTCATTGCCAGTAGGCATTATACCTGTATTTACCGTTGGAATTTTTACAAGCTCTTGTAACAACTCCACAAGCTCGTCAGATGATCTATCAACGTCATCTATAAGTTCTTCTAATGATTTCAACTTAAACTCCTTTAATACTGAAAAGCGTTTTTAGCTCCAATACGTTGCGTATTTGTGCATAGCAGAAGCAGCGGATTTGATGTTCTCTGCTGGTGTTGGTGGGAAAGCATACCATATCATAGTAAGCCCGCCTTTTTTAGACCCAAGTGTCCTGATGCAATTATAAATGTGTGCGTCAATCTCATCTGGCTTGCCGAAGACCATAACTTTCTGTCTGTCAATATCAAGGTGCAGATATACTTTTCCTTTGGCTAATCTTTCAAGATTATCTAACCCATTTACAAGGTCTTGTGGATTAAGCCTAGAAACTCCGCACTCAATAAGATCAGGTATAATATCAACGATGTAGCCATCGGAATGTAACGAGGTATGGACTCCATGTGCCCTGCAATATGACATAATTCGCTTGTAGGAAGGTTTTATATATTTACGCCATGCGTCTGGGCTTATCGGTAGGGAATTTTGCAATCCTAAATCATCGCCAAATCCAATTACAGTAACCCCTAATTCAACCCATCGCTTGATGACCTCAAACCAATAGTTTTCCACAATGCTGACGAGTTCGTCTAATTCAGGTCGTTCTTCTGCAACATCAACCATGAAGTTATTAAATCCTCGTAAATATGTCAAACGGAGAAAAATAAAGCCATGGTCTGTCCCTCCGTGGACAACTCTACCTTCTAATTTAGCTTTTTCAACATTTTGTTTTGCCTGTTTCCAATCGGTAAATTTGTTTGGGTCTGGCGGTGTGTAATTTTTCAGATCAGACCAATTTGCTATCGGATGTCCTATAACTTGCCCGTCGTGTGATTCAATCGGATATGTCCATTTGCATCCCCAAACATCAATTGCTTCTGATCCAGCAGGTCTGCTCGGTTGGCGATCCATGCCAATCGTGACATAAGGTGAGAAATTTTCAATCCATTTAAGCTTTTCTTTATTTTCCTGCCAAACTTGATACCATATATGTATATGTGAACGGACAATTGGGTCACCGTCTAAATCTGTCTCTTTAAGGAATCTTTCCTTTTCTGTGAACATAAATTAGCCTTTCATTGTAAAATAGTGATTAATTCTCATTTTGACAGAAAGCATTTATGCTTAAATATCTTTCGCCTCTGTCTGGTAATATTGTTATGATATTTTTGCCTGATCCCATATTTTCAGCCAACTTTAAGGAAGCTAATACATTTGCCCCTGATGATATACCCACCATTAATCCTTCCTCTTGGGCAAGTCTTGACATCATATTGATGGCATCTTCACTTTTTATTGCAATTACTTCATCAATTTCATCCATTGAGACAAGCGGTGGAATAAAACCTTCTCCGATTCCTTGAATATCATGTTGAGAGGGCGATTTACCTTCCATTACAGCGGATTCATACGGTTCTACCGCTACGATCTTGACATGTGAATTTATCTCTTTCAGTGCTTGTGATACGCCCATAAGTGTTCCACCTGTGCCAACACCTGCCACGAATGCGTCAATTCTCCCGCTGAATTGTTCAATGATGCTTCTGCCTGTTATTTCGCGGTGTGCGGAGATATTCTCTGGATTTCCGAATTGGTCTGGAAGCCAAGCATTTGGATTTGCCTTTGCCAATTCTTTATATCTTTTAATAGCACCTTTCATATCATCTGCGGAAGGCGTAAGGACGATCTTTGCACCGAATGCCTGCATCATTTTTCTTCGTTCAATGCTCATATTCTCTGGCATAACTGCGGTGAATTTATATCCTTTCAATGCAGAGATCATAGCGAAAGATATGCCTGTATTTCCTGTTGTGACCTCTATTATCTCACTACCGGGCTTTAATAGTCCCCTGCTTTCTGCACTACAAATCATATAAAAAGCCATCACATCTTTTATGCTACCGCTGGGGTTGAATGTCTCAAGTTTGGCAAAGATACGACATTTTGTGTTATTCACATTTTTTAGCTCTATCAATGGACCTTTGCCGACATGATCAAGGATATTTTTGCATAAGTCAACATTCAAGACCAATTTTTAACTCCTCTCAATTTCATCTAATCTGCAAGTCCACATATTTTATCAACAAGTTCAGATACAGCTTCCACTTTTTCTATTTCGCCAACCTGTGATATTTCATCGGAAATGCCGAGAATCAGCTTTGGGGCAAACATATCAATTATCCTTTTTGTGAATTCAAGCATTTCGGACATCGGAAAATTTGGCAGAAAATCTATAGCCCTTATGAGATCAAGGACAACCATTTTGTCCTTCACCGCATCTTTAATTTGTTCAAGCGTCATATCGCCCATCGGTTCAGGTGTCAGGGCTTCTACTCCATCAAGTCTGGTTTCTAACAGATAGGGAAGCATCAATGCGGAGTTTCCGTCCCAATGGGTATGAACAAACCTTCCGTGTTTGTGCAATCGGTCGCTTATGCGTTGCCAGCGAGGTATAAGATAACGTTTGAGTATAGGTGGAGGGGTGAATTCATTGGTTGCATGGTCACCGAGATTGAATATTTTACATGGAAGCTGTAAGGCAGCATCTATCATTCTATCATCTCTTCTGTCGCAGGCTTCAAGATATTCCTCAACTACTGACTGATGATCATGTAATAGATAATACGTATGAAGTAGCCCGCAATGGTTTTTTATCAACTCCGTAAATCCTGAGCTTGAAAGAAAAATTGTCGGTTCTGCACGGTGTCCAACAGCGTCAGCAGCATTTTTAAAAGCTTCTTGGTTAGCCCTAAATTGCTGACGATTTACCAAATCAATTATGACTTTTAATTCCTGCGGAGTTTTTACTGGGAAGTCAGCAATTCTGCGATTTTTTAGCTTGCCATCTTCCCAAATATCCCTATAAACTGTGCGAATTTCTCCGCTCGGAGTTTTAGTTATAACTATGTAATGGTCTTCATACTGTTCTGATCTATATTCTACATCATTAGGGTCTGTGTAACTCTCAATGCCTGCGGAAGCAGCGTATCTGACAGATGCTCCAAGTGCGTCATATATGCCGAAATAATCAAGGTCTTTATAGCGATCTGGTAATGTTCCATTTGCCCGATGATGATGTATCCAAGTTTCAAGTCTGGGTTGCCAGAGGACTTTGTCTGCTTTTCCCTCAAATATTGCTAAATTTAGTTCTTTTCTTGTCAAAGCTAACTTCCTTTCGTATATGCTAAAATTTCTATTATCTAATTGGCAATTTTAATCATATCACAAACATCTAACAATATCAATAGCCCTTGTTTGAGGTTCAGACATTATTATTTAAAACTGACTTTTATAGCATTTCATGTATTATGAACTACCATTTAGCCAACATCCAATATCTCTTCAACTGGGTAGTATTCTAGGTTAAGGGATTCAGCAATAGCTTTGAATGTAATTTTACCGTTAATTATATTCAAGCCTTTTAGCAGGGCAGGATTTTCAATCATAGCTCTTTTCCATCCCTTATTAGCTAATTCTAATATATAGGGCAAAGTGACATTAGTTAAAGCGTAGCTTGATGTGCGTCCAACTGCGCCGGGAATATTCGTGACGCAATAATGCACAACGTCATATTCAACGAAGGTCGGCTCATGGTGAGTCGTAGGTCGTGTAGTTTCAACGCATCCACCCTGATCAACAGAGACATCAACGATAACCGCTCCTGTTTTCATTGATTGGACCATTTCTTTTGTGACAATTGACGGTGTTCTGCTTCCAGGGACTAAGACCGCACCTATTAATAGATCGGCTTCCTTCACTTTATCCCTTATATTATATGCGTTTGACATAAGCGTCACAACATTTTTAGGCATAATATCATCAAGGTATCTGAGCCTATCCATGTTAATATCCATGATAGTAACTTGCGCCCCAAATGCTGCTGCGACTTTTGCTGCGTTAGTTCCGACGATGCCTCCGCCGACTATGACGACATTTGCAGGTGCCACGCCCGGCACTCCTCCAAGCAATATACCCCTACCCATCATAGGTTTTTCTAAATATTTCGCACCTTCTTGGATCGCCATTCTGCCAGCAACTTCACTCATAGGTATCAACAAAGGCAATGAACCGTTTTTCTCCTGTATTGTCTCATAAGCGATACATATCGGCTTTCTGGCGATCATCTCCTTAGTAAGAGGTTCGTTTGCAGCAAAATGAAAGTATGTAAATATAATTTGATCTTGTCTTATGAGATCATACTCTTCGGTCATAGGCTCTTTAACTTTGACGACCATTTCAGCAGAATCATAAACTTCATCAAGTGTATTAACTATCTCCGCACCAGCAGAGATATAATCCTCATTAGAAATTCCGCTTCCGATGCCAGCTCCATCTTGAACGATCACTTTATGTCCAGCTTTTGTCAGAGTTTCTGCTCCGACAGGCAATAAAGACACCCTATACTCGTAAGGTTTCATCTCCTTTGGAACACCTATGATCATAACAATACTCCTCTTTAATCAATATGCTATCCAATCCTTTAAATACTAAACTTGTACTAAACTTGACAGCATATTTTATCCTTTACTTCTTTGGATATTTCCAATAAATCCTGCATTTCATCATCATAAACAGTTCGCATATCCATCAATAAACACCCTTCATTTATTCGTCCGATAACAGGGATTTCTGCATTTCTATATAGATCGGCTAATTTTTCAACGGACATGTTTATAGGCTTAATCACAATATGCCACGATTTTATTGACTCAACTGGCAAAGCTCCACTTCCTACCTGTGAAGTCCCCTCTTGATCCCAAACTTCCGCTATGTCATCAAAAATAAGCCCAAGATTTGTGGCGGTTTCTTTGGCGACCTTCTGAATCTCATCAATAGGTCTTGTAATCATAGCGATTGACGGTATTTGTTCCTCTTTGCCATTAATATACATTCTCAACGTTGCCTCTAACGCAGATATTGTCATCTTGCAAACCCTGACGCATCGCATAAGAGGATTATTTCTGATGCTCTTAATGAATTTTTCTTTTCCGATAATTATTCCTGACTGAGGTCCTCCTAATAATTTATCTCCGCTAAAAGTGACTATATCAACACCTGATTTTATGCTATCTTTGACAATTGGCTCTTTTGGAAGACCATATTTGCTTAAATCAATCAAAGCACCACTACCTAAGTCTTCCATAACAGGGATATTCTTTTCCTTTCCAAGTGCGACTATTTCGTCAATACCGACATTTGCGGTATAGCCTTCTAATTTATAATTACTTGTATGGACTTTCATTAAAAGGGCGGTATTCTCATTGATAGCATTCAGATAATCTTTAAGGTAGGTTCTATTTGTTGTGCCAACTTCTTTTAATATAGCACCGCTACTTCGCATAACGTCTGGAATACGAAATGACCCGCCGATCTCAACTAATTCACCTCTTGATACGATAACCTCTTTCCCTTGTGCAAGCGTATTCAGGCAAAGCAAAACCGCAGAAGCATTATTATTAACTATAATAGATGATTCGCATTCTGTCAATTCTTTAACTAAATCTTCTGTGAGTTGATCTCTATGCCCTCGCTGTCCTGATTCTATATTGTATTCAAGGTTGATATAATTGCTACAAGCAAATTCAACATTTTTGATAGCTTCTTTGCTGAGCAAGGAGCGACCAAAGTTAGTATGTATAATCGTTCCAGTGACATTTATGAGCTTTTTTATGGGCGATTTTGCTTTATTGTCCATATTATCTGCTTTATGAATCCTATATATCCATCTCTGATCGCGCGATCATATCATCTTGGAAGGATTTATCCAATTGTGTGAAATAAGCACTAAATCCGCCGACACGCACCATCAATGAGCGATAAGCTTCGGGATTTATCTGTGCGAATTTCATATCTTCTGTGCTGGCGATTGATATTTGTAATTGCTGTCCGCCTTCACGAAAATATGTCTCAACAACAGCTTGAAGTTTTTCTCGCCCTTCCGCACCTCTGATAGTTTTATTGGGAAATCTAAGGCTAAGTGCCATTGGACCGTGTGTTTTACGATGAGGTAATTTTAGGACAGATATTA
>DTPJ01000564.1 GCA_011334435.1 Candidatus Poribacteria bacterium
AAGGATCAGCAAAGAACAACGTATACTTGAAAGAGATATTGACAGAAACCTTGCTATTGAGCTAAGACAGATAGATATGGGACAAAAGGTCGGTCAAGCGGATATATCTCAGAGATTGGTAATTGGATTAGCTGACGAAGATCGTAAGATCAGTATGGAACTTAAGATGAAACAGACTGATCTTGCAACCAAGGAACATTTAGAAGCTACTGCTCTTAAGAACGTCGCAGATGTCAACGCAGTTACAGCACTGAGGGTAGGAGAAGCGGAACGAGAGAAAGAAATCGCTATCATCGGTGCAGAACGTGAAGCAAAGCCGATGGAAAGACTCGCGGAAGCTATACTTGCACAGGCAAAAGCTAAGGCAGAAGGTCAGATGAAGATGATAGAAGCTAAGAACGTGACAGAGCAAAGAATACTTGTCCAGCAAGCAATACTTCAACTTATAGAGACCGCCCCACAAATTGTTGAACGTATGATGAAACCTGTTGAGAAGATTGAAAGCATACGAATACTAAATATGGGCGATCAGGCTTCCCCAGGGCTTGGCAAATCATCAATGGGCAAATTAGCAACTAATCTTATGGATACGGGCGCAGTTATGCCGATGGTTAAGGAATTCTTGAAGTTTGCGGACATCAACGCTGACGATTTAGCGAAAAAGGCATCAGAATATCTGTCAGGGTTGATTAAAGTTGAGAAACAGAAATAATGGTAAGGATATAAAAAGAGTAATCATTTAGTAGAACCTTAAAAATTCTAAAAATCAAAAGATTAGGGCAGGATTGATATAACTGCCCTATTTTAATAGGATAAAATATGGGACAGACAGGCAAACGTGCGATAAGACATAGCAGAATAAGATGCAGAAGTTGTGGTATCCGCGAGGCGATCAGATATTGTCCGGGTATGAACGCGAGTATATGTCCAGTTTGTTGTAAACGTATGCGTCCTAACCTGTCAGCTTGTTCATCTTGCAAATATTATACTTACACATTAGCCCGCAGTAGAGACTTTCCTGAACCAGACCCAAAATTTTATGGTGGATGGGTCAGCGATTCAGATAAAGCAGGACTCTTGTCTCTTGCATTAGGGTTTGAAAAGCCTGATAAAAGGCTTAAATCAATGTTTTTCTTATTAGATTTTTGGAAAATGGGTCTAAAAGATTGTTTTGTTGATGTTGACATCAGCAAAGAGGAGTTTGATAAACGATTTTCAGTGATGGCAGGTCGTCCCGCAAAAAAAATAGGCATAAATGAAGCGAAAGCTCTTATCCAGAGAGGACTTAATATCTCCAATTCAGTAGGAACACCTATCCCTTGGGATTATCAAAGATGGAAGTATATGCTTGGTGATATGTCTAATGTGCCAATACCTCCTGGGTCGCTTTATAAATGTGCAAAGTGTGGTGCAGATTTAGCTCAACCATTAGTGGATACTATAAAAAAGTATGCTCAATCAGAGGATATTCATTTCTATATGGTCTGTGCAAAATGTGCAGGCGAGTTTGAAGATTAGTTTTCTGACACACTCCCATAAACTTTTCAGTTGTGGGAATGTGTCATAATACCATTTCTTAATTCAATTAGGTCATTTTGAGCGAAAAGAAGATTCTTCACTTCGTTCAGAACGACATTATTAATGATGTTTTTCAATTGGAAAATGATATAAGTATTAAATTCATCTTTATCAGTCTTTGAAAACTGACAAAAATTCCTATTTTTTCTCCTGCTGTTTAGCTTTCCATTGTTCTTTCATCTTTCTCATCTCATCGTTTATTTCCAATGGTGCTGGCGGAGTTTTTGCCGATTCTTCAATAATCCATGTCCCATCTTCGGCACGAAGGACAGGTTTACGTTGTTGCACTGGAACAATGCCAAAAGGTTTGTGTGGCTCAGTTTGATACCAATATGCAACTGACGACATTTCATTGCTTAAATGGTTGCCGTGTCCATGCTCAATAGTAACCCTTATTTCTTTCTCAAATCTAATGGGATTTTCTAAATGATGGACATAAGAGGTCTGATAACCATTTGTATTGCTTTCATGGATTGATGATCCGTTTCGCATAAAAGCGTTAGCTTGCATACCCCATGCATGGTTAAAATAGTCTTCTGATCCTGTGCCATGTAGATCGGGGGGCCATTTATATCCATCTACCCAAATCATATCATCGCCTTCGCCCCACCATGTCCCTTGAAAATTAGTGACGGAAATGTTACAGCCTATATAGTGTCCTTTTCCTTCTGCGGAAAGTATGAGATAATTATTAGTCCATGCCAACCTCTCTTTATTCACTATGTTCGCCTCGGGAGTATTGACCGTTATTTCGTGTCCCCAACCATTACAGGGATTTTCTCTGCGAAATTGTGCATGAAAATAGATCACATCATCAGCAAGAGGTTCATCATAAAGCTCATAGTCAATGTAGAAATATTGACCGTGTGGTTTATCTCCCTCGTTGACAAGTTCAATCCTTGCAGATTTTCTAAATGGCATAGAGGCGTAACAATTGAGTGCACAGCCACCGCCCCGTTTGTTATTTCCCCAAGTAGATGCACTGAATAGGTAGCATTGATAGGAATTGACAATCTCATTACCAAGACCGAAGAAATCACCTAATGGACACAATACGCTTGGATTTTCTTCATCATCCCAATACATGCGAATTAAGACATCACGATAGCCCTGACCTTGTGTCATCCAGATGTGTTTTATACATCCAGGACCTTTTATGTCAGCAAGCACCTTAGTTTCACCCGGCTGAAATCCCCAGGCATCACCATTTCTTCCGCTAACGTCCCATGAAGATGCCCTTAACGTCTTTGCTTTTTTATAATGAATTAGCGATTCAAGAAGCCCTTGACGAATCATTTTTGTCTCCTTTTTATAACGGCTTTCTCATAAAATACTATACTTTCACACTTTTTAAATGATTAAACGAAGATGAGAAAGAAAAACATCCAAACTATTATTGTCAGATTTAATAACTCAAACAATACTTAACAAAATGGATGCTTTCTTTCTTGCTATATTATTACTTATTTACAATCCTTTCGTCAACTGTTTTCTATACCTTTTTACTACACATTGTACTGCACCTCATTTTTCAAGACATTTTTTATGCCCAAATTGGATTATCTCTCATCCATTGTGTTGATAATGTGATATTAGGGTCTGAATGAACTGTATGATTTCCCCCAAAAATTAAGCCCAAGAAATATTGGCACTGGCTTTTTTGCGGATTTAGGAAGATAGATCAAAATATCCATTTTAGGACCATCTTTTTTCCCTGTAAAATAGACCGAAACCTCTTTTCTAATTGCTTTGCCATCAAGACTTTCATTGTCAACAGAGGTAACCTCATAGGTTGTGCTTTCTAATTTTCCGGGCGATTTGCCATACATAAACTCCTCAAAAAGCCTTAAAAGCTCTGGTCTTCGTTTCTCCATCCAAGTTTTCGCGTCGCTTACCTTTGTCCCGTCACTCATTACCAATGGATCAGGCAAAGTGTAAGGAGGCACTTTTGACTCATCATAATTAATGCCATCTGGGAAAGCACATAAACAACTCATCAAAGTAAGAATAGCTGATAGTTCCATTTTATACCTCCATCAAAGTAGTGGCATCAGATCACGTTGAGATTCAATAAGTTTATCTATTGTCTCGCGAATCTGAGGCAGTGTCATTTGAGCAGAAGTATTCGGATCAACCATTGCGGAGTGATAGACATACTCTCTATTCTGCTCAAGCACTGCTTTTACCGTTAAGCCCTGCATATTTATATTGCTTTGACAAAGTGAAGCACACTGAGGCGGTAGTTCTCCGATATAACAAGGATGAATTCCAGAACCGTCTATTAGACATGGGACTTCTACCGAGCATCCCTGTGTCAGATTTGTAATAAGCCCCGTATTAGGGACATTTGCATTGATACGAATTGAAGTATTAGTCTCTATTGCATGGATAATTGCAGCGGCATATTCATTTGAACGTCTTATAACCGCAGGTTGCTCTTCTAATTGTTTCTGACGCTCTAACAACCTTTTTCTATGCTGTTCACGTCTTTGAGCTAAATTATCTTCGTTAAGGTCAGCTTCAGGTGCGCGAAACCTTATATTAAGCCTTTCTATTTCATCAGTATGTGCCATAAAGTAAGGGACATACTCTGCCATGTGAGTTGACGATTCAGTGACGAAATAGCCGAAGTGTTTCATAATTTCAAAACGGACTGGGTCTTTTGCGAAGATTTCTGGATTATTGAGACATTCTCTTAAACGGGGATAGAGGTCTTCTCCGTTAGCAGATAATTCAAGAAACCAAGACATGTGATTGATACCAGCCACATGATAACGCATGCGATTATATTCTATTCCTATATAATTCGCTAATTGCTGACTTGTCCCTTGAACACTATGACATAAACCAACTGATGTAATTTTTGTCGCCTCATTAATCGCCCACATAATCATCGCCATCGGATTTGTATAATTAAGCAATATAGCTTTTGGACATATTTTCTCAATATCACGGGCAATATCCAACATCGGCGGAATAGTTCGCAGACCTTTCATAATTCCGCCTATGCCTACGGTATCTGATACCGTTTGTCTTAATCCAGCGATTTTATATGGTATGATAACATCCATTGTTTCTGGCTCAAAATATTGTCCTACACGGATTGAGGCTATAACATAACTTGCCCCATCTAATGCTGGTTCTCTATCAACTGATGCATCAATTTTAGTTGGCAGATTTGCTTCCTTTACCATGCGACGGGCATAATTTGCTATGAATTCCAATCTATCTGATGCAATATCAACAAGATGAATTGTGGAATCAGCAAGCTCTGGAAAAGATAATATATCACTTATCAACCGAGGACCAAACCCTAAACTTCCTGCCCCAAGAAAAGCAATTTTTGGCATTTTTTCCCTCCATATCATTTTCAGGTATGTTAAAATATACTCTAAAAAATTATGCTATCTACTGATCACTGATTACTGATCACTGATTTCAATGTTCCCCAGCAGACCGTTAATTTACCCAAAGGAGATACAGAGAATCCCCCAAAAGTATTCATATCCTTTTTTATCTCTTCTTCTGACAACGCCCTATTATATAATCTTACCTCGTCTACTAAACCTTGCAAAAATCTTTGATCACCTGTTCTTGATCCAATATAGACAGATTTGTTGTTTTTTGATAGACTGCCAGAGCAATTAAAGGATATATCCAATTTGCCATCTGTATATATAGAGATTTTTTTGCCGTCCCAAGAGCCTGCGATATGATGCCATTTCCCGTCTTTTATATTCTTTCCAAGATTGCCCGAGTTAGCATCTCCGCAGTCAGCAGGTAGATCAAAAAATTGAACTGCAAGTGCGTCTCCCGGAACATAGAAGGCATAAAGGCTATATTCGCCAGCTTCCCAACCGCCTTTTTCTATCCCCGCTTGATTGTCAGTTTTTCCACCAGCAACAAGATTTACCCACATTTCCATAGTAATCGCATTAGTCATATTGAGGCTTTCGTTATGGGGAATTTCTATTGAATCCGTCGTGCCGTTAAGTTCAAGTGCGGAACCGAAAATTCCATCTACTTTCTTGGGGTTTCCTTTTATGATGCCGTCATTATGACGAGGAGATATGTCCTTTACAGTTTTTCCTTCATCAGAATCAAATGTAAGATATAACACAATTGAGTTATCTACCATACCTATTGTCGCATTGGACAACAGAAACACAGAAAATATAATAAACCAGACCAAAACACTTTTTTTCATAATTTGCTTCTCCCATCAAAAGTTTATGATTTTAATCGTAAGTATTTACTTTGAAACGTGGTCGTAATAAAGCCTCAGAATTGAGTTGTGTAAATTTTATCATAACTCCATTATAAAGATCAATAAATTAGTTTGACAAAATATAGTTTTACATGTATAATAAAGTTAGACAAGACTAACAAAAATGAAACAGGGGAAATGACAATGGAAAATAATGCAGTTCTTACAAACAGTATGGAAGATTATCTTGAAGTTATCTCTATGCTTGGACAGAAGAAAAAATATGTCAGGGTTAAAGATATAGCCAAAGAGATGAAAGTAAAGATGCCAAGCGTAACTTCTGCACTCAAAATTTTGGCAGAGAAAAATCTTGTCCGTCATGAAAAATATGAATATGTAGAATTGACTGAACAAGGACTTATGATAGCTAACGAGGTAAAAAAACGTCATAATCTCATAGCTAAATTTCTTATAGAAGTGTTAAAAATTGATCCTGATACTGCTGAAAAAGACGCTTGTGGTATAGAACATTCTGTTAGTCCTGTTACGGTAGAGAGGCTAATAGAATTAATTGAAAATATGGAGACTTGTAAAAATGGGATTTAAAAATCTTTTTAGACGTTGTCATAAAGACAATTCAGAATCAATTTGCTTAGATAAGAAAATTGCCCTTGTTGGAAATCCGAATGTTGGGAAAAGTGTCATATTCAATAACCTTACAGGTATGTATGTCACGGTATCTAACTATCCCGGCACTACGGTTGAAATATCCAAAGGGGTAGCAAAACTTGATGGCAAAATGGCAGAAGTTATTGACACACCAGGGATGTATTCTCTGATACCTATTACGGAAGAAGAAAGAATAGGTCGTTCTATATTGCTTAATGAATGTCCAAGTGTGATATTACATATTGTAGATGCCAAAAATTTAGATCGGATGTTGTCATTTACAATTCAACTAATAGAGGCAGGATTACCTGTTATTCTTGTTTTAAATATGATGGATGAAACTGAGAGAATGGGATTGAATATTGACATAAAAAAGTTAGAAGATAAATTAGGGATCCCTGTTATTCCCACTGTAGGAATTAGTAAGAAAGGAATGGAGACACTTAGAAATAAAATAACAGAGTTCCTATAAAAACGGAGTTTCAAAACATGAGTGTAATCACTAAATATGATGAGGCTATAGAATCTGCTTTGGAACAAATAGAAGGTCATCTTCATAGCGATTATCGGATTTCAAAGCGAATGATAGGCTTAATGTTATTACAAAATGATGCAGAAATACACAGATTAGTTAAGGAAAATGAGGGCGAAGAATACGATGCAATTCAAAGCATAATTGAAAACGTAAAATCTAATTATAGTCATTCATTAGGATATATTGTTACTATGGTTAGACAGTCAAAGGTGAATGAGATTTTAGAAGATGTCATAAATATTTCGGAAAAGCAAAAAGAAAGATTTGGGGAAAAATTGGGTCGTTTAATGATGAACCCCCTAACTGGTGTTCCTATATTAATATTAGCTTTAATATTTATATATTATTCAGTTGGAGTTTTTGGTGCTGGAATTCTTGTTGACCTGTTAGAATCAAAATTCTTTGGCGATGCTGAAAGTGGATTGATCATTCCATATATAACAAGATTTACCGAAAAGGTTATCCCATGGGTATTCTTGCAGGATTTATTTGTCCATGAATATGGGATAATAACCCTTGGAATTCGGTATGCAATCGCAATTGTATTTCCTATTGTAGGCATATTTTTTATTGTTTTTTCAATCATAGAAGATACTGGTTATTTGCCGCGTCTGGCGATGTTAGTAGATCGTGTTTTCAAGTTTATAGGACTCAATGGACGTGCAGTGATCCCAATGGTTTTAGGGTTTGGTTGTGATACTATGGCGACACTGGTTACGAGGACATTGGAGACAAAGCGAGAAAGGATTATTGCAACATTTCTTTTGGCTTTGGGGATTCCCTGTGCTGCACAACAAGCTGTTTTTGTCGGCATATTATCAAAAAATATATCTGCGATGATGATATGGGTCGGTGTAGTTGCAGGTGAACTTCTTCTTATCGGTTACCTTTCTTCAAAAGTCTTGCCCGGAGAGAAACCAAGCTTTTATATGGAATTGCCTCCGTTAAGATTGCCAAAGTTTACAAACATTTTGACAAAAACTTATAGTAGAATGCAATGGTATCTTTTAGAGATTATCCCTTTATTTATCATCGCAAGCGTCTTAATATGGATAGGCAGGCTGACGAAAGTATTTGATCTATTGATAAAAGGTTTACAACCGATAGTAAATATTATAGGACTTCCAAATGAAACAGCAGAGCCGATACTTTACGGGTTTTTCAGACGTGATTATGCAGCTGCCGCTTTATATGATGAAGCAACGGGAACTGTTGGACTTACAGGGAATCAGCTTGTAATCGCTGCGGTAGTTTTAACGCTTTTTCTCCCTTGTGTGGCACAGTTTCTGGTTATGATTAAGGAACGCGGACTAAAAACATCTTTAGCAATGATAGGGATCATTTTAGTTTTAGCATTTGGCACTGGGTTTTTATTGAATGCTATGTTAAATATATTTTCTATACAATTAAGTTTATAGGGAGATGATCTATAAATGAAATGTCCATTATGTGGTTTTGAATACAATGAAGAAGAAGCGATAAAGGCTTGTGTAGGATGCCCTATGTCCAAAGGAAAATGCAAACTTCAGAGATGCCCAAACTGCGGATATGAGACACCTATTGAACCCAATTTGATAAAATTTATAAAGAAATTAGGAAGGAAAGTTAAAAATGAGGATTAGTGAAGGTTCTCAGGAAATTTTAGAAAAATTATGGATCGCTATTGAAGAAGAAAAAAAAGATAAAGTCAGCATAAATGATTTGGGATTAGATAAACAATCACCACAATTACAGGAACTTATTGATGACAAATTAGTTTCTATTTCTGATGATTTCCTTAAATTTACACCTCAGGGTCATAAGGAAGCTGAGACTGCTATACGTAGACATCGTCTCGCGGAACGTCTATTAAATGATGTGTTAGAGACAAAGCATAGTGTCCTTGAAGAAAATGCCTGTGAATTTGAGCATTTTATACACGAAGGAACAGAGGAAAGTATCTGCACATTATTAGGACACCCTAAGGTATGTCCACACGGAAAACCAATACCGCCCGGCGAATGTTGCCTTAAAAGAAAAGAAGTTGGAGAGCCTGTTGTATCTGCTTTAGCTGATCTATCTCCCGGACAGGGTGGCAGAATAGCATACATATTGTCCAGTCAATCAAACGAGGTCCAAAAACTCGTATCAATTGGAATTTTGCCGGGGACATCCGTTCAATTGATACAACGTTATCCTTCCTATGTTTTTAAGGTTGGCAATACACAATACGCAGTTGATAAAGAAATTGCCAGCCAAATTTATGTGAGAATTGAAATCCGCAATCACACAGACGTATCATCAGATTTACCAAAAAAAGGATGGAGACACCGACACCGAAGAAGGAGAGGATGGATATTTTAGTGATAATAAATAACG
>DTPJ01000150.1 GCA_011334435.1 Candidatus Poribacteria bacterium
CAATCACATTTAAGATTACAAGATTTCCTTCTAAAGGAAATATCAGCGGTCAACCTCCCAATCTAAAATATACTCCAAATCCGAATTTTTTCGGCACGGATAGCTTTGACTTCGTGGTCAACGATGGCAAAGTTGATAGTCAATCTGCCACTGTAACTATAACAATTGTCGGAGTAAATGACCCGCCAATTGCTAATTCACAATCGGTAGAAGTTGACGAGGACTCGCAGATAACGATAACATTGACAGGTTCAGACCCAGAAAACGATAATTTGACATATAAGATTATCAGTCAACCTTTGAAAGGCTCTTTAAGTGGGACAGGGTCAGTAGTCATATATAAGCCAAATGCAGATTTTAATGGCGATGACAGCTTTACATTCTCAGTCAACGATGGAGAATTGGAGAGTTCACCAGCAAAAGTGAGTATCAAAGTAAAGCCTATCAATGATCCGCCTGTTGTAACTGATCAATCTGTGACAACTGATGAGTATGTATCAATAAAAGTAATATTGTCAGGGACAGATATTGACGGCGATAAACTTACATTTAAGATAGTCAATCAGCCGAAAAACGGTACATTAGATGGCAAGTTACCAGAATTGGTATATAAGCCTAATTATGGCTTTGGCGGAGAGGATAGCTTCACTTTTGTCGCTAATGATGGGAAATCAGATAGTGCACCAGCAACTATTAAAATTATGGTAAATCTGGCACCTAACCCTGTTGATATTAACAGAGATGGAATAGTCAATATTTTAGACCTTGTTATAATAGGCATTTATTATGGCAAAGACGATTTTCCAACCGATCACAATCCCGATGTAAACAGAGACCGAAAAGTTGATGATAAAGATTTGGAGATTGTTAAAAACAATTTCGGCAAGAAATTTTGAGTTAGAATATTATACCATTTTCTAATGAAACACATCATCAAATAATGTCATTCCGAGCGAAGCGAGGAATCTCCTTTTTGCAATAATTATGAGATTTCTCTACTCTATCAAGATGATGTAATGGAACTGAGGAATGGTGTTAGATTTTAGATACTGAGCGCAGATATAGTTTCTAATGTCTATCATAATGGAGGTTAAAAGGTTATGAGTATAAAAAATTGCGCATTTTTATTTTTGATAATTGTCTTTGTCATTTCAACTGCTTCAGCTCGGGCAGAAGAACCGTCATGGTTATTTACTGTGCCGAAATCTGAGACAATTAAGGAAGGACACTTTGACATCGGTTTTATCTATCTTGATTTCGGCATTGCAAAAAACCTTGAGATTGGAATACATGGTATAAAGTATAGGTTTCCAGATACAAATATCGCCATTGGTGCATCTATACTCCCAATAGGAAGCCCATATCTTGTCTTCAGCCCAGATATTGGCGAGGCAGAACTTCATATAGGAGTTAAGGCACAACCATATATATTCTTTGCGGGCATTGAAGTCCCAATATCAGATAATATGAAATTCATCGCAGAGTTAAACAATGGTCCAACCGCAGGAATAAGAATAATCCCACAGAAAAATCTGACTATTGATCTGTTCATGTATTTTTATCTATACGAAATTTATAATGTAGATTATTACGGATATAAGTATAGACAGATAAAAAAAGTAGAGGATTATAGCGCCAGACCATGGATTTGGATCGCCTACTCTGGAAAATTTGAATAATTTAAATGCTTTTTCCGCCATCAACTACTATGACCTGTCCTGTCACGAAATCTGAATGAACGAGATATAATGCAGAGATCGCCACATCTTCAGGCTTTGCGACCCTTTTCATAGGAGTTGCACTTATGTGCATTTTTCTATACTCGTCCCAGCCTTCTGTCCATCTGCTATCAACAAATCCCGGAGCGATTGTGTTGACGCGGATCTGAGGTGCAAGAGTCCTTGCCAATGATTTAGTGAGGCAGATCACACCAGCTTTTGATGCGGAATATGCCATAGAACTGCCTACACCAGTGATCCCAGCTATTGATGAGATATTGATAATGCTTCCGCCATCATTGCTTTTCATTATCGGCACAACTGCCCTGCAACAAAAGAATGTTCCCTTCAAGTTTACAGCGATAGCCCTATCCCATATTTCCTCTGTAAGACCTTCTAGGTCTGATGGTTCAACAAATGTCGTTGTGCCAGCACTATTTACTAAAATGTCTAATCTGCCAAATTTTTCCGCAACCTTTTTTATCATATCTCTGACTTGACTATTATCTGACACATCTGCTTTAACAGTCATTGCAGAAACTCCAAGTTCTGTTATCTCTTTCGCTGTTGCCATTGCATCGTTCTCAGATCGGGAGTAATTAATCGCAATTGACGCACCTTCTTTTGCAAAAGCCAAACCGATAGCTCTGCCTATACCTGTCCCACCACCGGTTATTAATGCTACTTTATTTTTTAATTCCATTATTCTTCCTCCAAATTTTCAGTTTTTAATCCCGTATTAATATCCGCATATTTGAGTAAGGCATAATCCAATCCGCCCGGAGGATAATAATATTCAGTAGATACATCAACTACCAAATCTTTATGTTGACTATGTAAATATGATATTAAGGCAAAAAATCCATCATATATAGTCCAAATAGACGACGCATAGTTGATGTGAATATGATTATCAGCAAAACAAGCCCCTACTTCAGGTGGAGGTATCATCATGCCAGTCAGTTTAACATAATCTAAATTAAGTTCATCCACTAAAGCGGAAATTTCATAAGCCATATACACAGCATATTTGCTACCTAAACACATTAACTTTGAGTTTGTATCAGGAATAGTATAATCTGTTTTATCTTTCGGTTTCAACAATAAATCAGAATATTGATTAAGGACAAAACTATCAGGTTCAGCCATAGCAAAATCAACACATAATCCAAATTTCATACCTAAATTATGGGCATATTCTGATATGTTTTTAATATATGGTTTATTCTCAAATGTCCAATCGCCTCGCCTATCTGCCCAGTTGCCTTTTAGACAGAATATATCAAAGCTTGAATTTTTGGCTTGATTTATCTTATCTTTTAGCAAATCCTCTGTCGTTTGATCTGATATTTCCTCAAACCAAACGTTGTAACTTTGCCATTGATTCATAGTTATATAATCTGAGACAAAATCAATCAAAGTCTTGATAGATTTGCTTGGATCACCTGCGAAAAAGAAGATAAATACAGCAGGACAAGTCCAAGTTTCGCCCGGTTCTATCTGTATTGATGGGGCATAAAGATCGCCAAGTTTTCGCATTCCGACAGCAATTTGTGGAGGTTTTGAATAAAGGTCATAATATTTCATAACCCCTGGGGTCTCATTGCCGATGATGAAACCTTCCATCAGATTATTATTTAGAATAACTGGCGATATACCGACTAAACCCCTGTTTGGAAGATATTCTGCGAGGTCATGGACTGAAATGTCATCTATAATCCCGGGCATAAGATTCAGACGCTCAACTAATAAACTGCTAATTGTAATCGCAGATGCGGTTGTGTTTTCAATTTCAACCCATTTTCTTATGACTGGATTATTTGAATAGATTTCGTATAAGAGCCTGATATTTATCTCACCAAAACTTTTTGAATTTGCCTTAAAATCCAATTCTAATCCTTTTATTGCCCCGACACTGTATATCTCATAATTGACATATCGGAGGTTTTCTGTTATTCCTGATACCTGCGTTTGATTGATGTCAAGCGAGAATTCTTCACTTAAAGAGTTAATATAATTGTGCTTTGTGATTTTATTGACAAAGGAAGTTGTAAAGGCATGATTTGATTTTTTATCTACAAAGATAGTCCTTTCAATAGAGCCATTTCCTATGCGAAACATATTTTCGTCTTCGCTGTAATGGATATAGACGTTTTCT
Organism: Candidatus Poribacteria bacterium; assembly: GCA_011334435.1. Classification (GTDB taxonomy): domain Bacteria; phylum Poribacteria; class DTPJ01; order DTPJ01; family DTPJ01; genus DTPJ01. The sequence continues at coordinate 3,877 of DTPJ01000150.1, forward strand.
ATCGGCTGGACTTGTATTTTAATGATAGGCTTTTGTGGTTGTTTTTTCTCATAGCAAGCGCCAAAAAACAGGGCAATTGATATAATACATAAAAATATTGCTATCTTTTGCTCATTTTTTTGGCGAGTTAGGCTCATAGTTATCAGATCACACCATATTTTTTAAGAGCTTGATTGATTTGATCCTCATTTGCACCCCATCCGACAAGGATAATTCCCTCAGCAGTGCCGATCTGTTGAGCGATTGTATCCAATGTCTCAATATTGCCGAATATTTGGATCAATTTTCCTGCCTTATTAATCTTTTTATAAACCTCGGGCCAATGAATACAATCAGGCGAACCAGCCCCAGGCACCCATTGAATACCTTTCAACTCAGGTATTGTCAGCAAGGAATCAAGATGGGGCAATTGACCAGGTCCGTCAAGATGATAAAACGGATTGACCAGTTTTTTGCACGATTCAGCTAATTCAGGCTTGACAAACTCATCAAACATCTCTGGTCCGATCATATATGAGAAATCGCATTGAAGCATATAATAGGGGTCTTCGGAAAATATAGGCGTCCAAGCGGTATATCCCGGATTTTTTGGTTGCAATATGCTATTGAACTCATCAAAATATCTCCACCACATCTTATGGGCTTCCCAGTTTATCCTTTTTATTTCGTCAGGATAATCATATAGTGCATAGAGCAGTTTTTCTCCCGGCAAGAATGTTGATACTATATCAAGATTTCCGCCAAGGTCAGTCATTCCAACCTGCACCATGCCTTCCCAACGTTCCATACATGCCTTATATATGCTTTTTATGCGATTGAGCCAAATATTGTCAGGATCATATTGAAATGTAAGCGTCTTTGGGTCTTCGTCTTTTTCTGGGAGAAACCAGCACGTTCCGTTGCCTTTTTCAAGCCTTGCACCCATAAATGCGGCAACGATACCAGGACCAAAATTAGGCCACACAGAAGGAAAAGCATCGCCCATATATTTTGTGCAGGAGAGATGATAATCCCAGAGATCAACGATCTGTTCTGCGGTCACTGAGAAATCATAAAACGCAGTAAACCCATAATCGGGCAAATTTGGTCTTGGACGACCTGGGTCTCTTCCCCAAGTCACCGCTTGGATCAGAGGGCGATCTAACTCATGATTCCACCATTTTTTATAATTTTCCTTGACTATTTCCCATCGCTCGTTATTGAAATCAATATTCATCAATCACACTCCTATATTTTTAATGATTGATATTGAAAGTTCCCTTGTTGAAATACCTCGCTGTTGCTTTTTGCACATAGCTATCCTGTAAACTGCCATCTTCAAGGACACGGACAGTGCCTCTATTGGAATAGTAATGCCAATGCCAACCAAACTGATCAAATATCTTAAAGTGATCCATCATCATAGTTATAGCACATCTATTTTCAAATACGTCTTGGTCAGTCTGTTCAAACCCTCCAAATTCGCCAAGATGTATAGGTCTTTGTGAATCTATGCCAAATTTGAACGCGGGTATCCATCTTTCAAGAATATCTCTTATGTCGTGATCTTCATTAGGCCATCTATTAGGCAGACGAAATTCGTAGTCATGGAAGCTGTAACAAGTCAGCTCATCGCCAGTCGGTTCAAGATTTTCAAATGCAGATTTTGGAAATGGGCTTGCTGATGGACCCCATGGCGGAAAAACCTCAATATAAATCAGATGGGTTTTATCCTCTTCTCTTATCGCAGAAGTGATCTTTCTCATAAGGGCATTGTAAGGTTCTGGCTCTCTTGTCTCTGGTTCGTTAAGCAGATCATAAGCAACCGCATCAGGTGGATAGTCTTTGCATTGCCTTGCAAGAGTTCGGAAATGCTCGCATACATCTGGGACCCATTTCTCATCAGTGTTAAACATGTTTTGAAGTCCTCTTTCCCAACACCAGTCCAGAGTTTTCATAGCCCTTTCTCCTGTTTGGTTGTGCTGAGGACGAAAACTGTTTGACCCTGTCCGTTTTACAGTGTCTATCTCTGTTATACTGCCGGGTTCTCCTATATCTGTTCCGCCGAAACAGAACGATGTAAATCCACCAAAACGTTTTATAGGATCAATAGGCACGCGATATTCTATATAGTTGTTGCCAACAACAGCGATCTCATCTCCCCATATACCTCTTGATCCGAGATTTTTGGCGTCGCTTATGACCTCAAGCCCGGGATATTTTTTCATCAGTCCATAAGTAGCCAAAGGAGGAAGCGGTGCTATCGTTATTGGTTCTGTTTTCCATTCGTCCTTGAATTCCTGATAATTATATATATCAACGCATCTTATAGCATTTTTATCTTGTGGATCGCGGATAAAAACTTCGCTAAATGTCACAGGATATTTCATTAAAGCGCGAGACCATAGCCTACACTGATCTATATATCTTTTTGCTTCTCTCTCGTTCAAAGGAATGCTATTAAGCACTTGGGCTTGGTAGAGAAGTCCTCTCCATTCTTTTAATGGACGAAGCATAAAAAGTTTGCTACCTTTATCTTTAAAACTTATCTTTACTTGATCAGTGCCTTTTTCACCAGAAATAAAAATGATCTTCTCAGGGGCATTTATGAACACAAGCTCTAAGGGAAGGTCTCCACCAGAGGATAAGTTATTGACAAGAAGTATCCAATTTTCGCTCATATTTCCATGTATTGATCTATCATATACAACGCCATCATCAGAAGGTTTGAGACTTGTAACTTTGCCATTGATCACAACCCACGCGCAGATCGGTCCAGTATTGATTGGTTTATTATAGACTTTTATTGGTTCAAGACTGCCCCAACCGAGAATAGATAGTTCATTATCCATAGCGGTAATCAAGACAGCAGGAGAAAGTGGACTTGCTAAAGCATTATGAGGTGATTCAATCCGCAATCCCCATTTAGATATATCATTGCCTAACAAAACGCCTGTATCAAACCAACCAAATTTGTTATCAAGACAGCTACAAAGATCATTTATGACCCTCTTTGACTTGATCTTGGCAATCTGATCTTGTGCGTCTTTTGCTAATAAAATTGCCTGTTCGTGATCGTCAGATTGGATCGCATTTTTCATACGATCTGCCCTGTCTTTTAAAACGGATAAGGTCTCTTTGAATAATTCAATTTCTTCATTTGTTGATTTCAAAATACCAAGTCCTGTTATATGATTATCTATGTTCGTCAGATCATCCTCTAACTTGACATATTTAGCGAGTGATTCTGCGATAAGTGCTAACTTTTCGCCTTCATAATTTCCGTTTAAGGTTTGCTTTGCCTTACTGATAATCCACTGAGGCAATCGCTCTGTTCCTGCCCAGCCATAGGCTTCCCAATCAACGATGGCTATCCCTTTATCAGCTAACATTTTCAATCGCCATTTAGCATCTTCTGCCAATTTTTCCATATATTTATCTGACAATGTAGATAATGACGATTGGAGATCAGTTTCAGAAAAATTCGTTAAACCTTGCCCGATTTGTTTTGTTGAATACCAACCATTGTCATCAAAATCAGGATTCATGCAAGGTTCATAACTGATCATAGTTAGTGGTGGAAACTTCTGCACTTTCCAACGATCTGGATTTGATGAAAAATACTCTGTCTTATCAACGTATTTAACGATGCCTTTAAGCGAAAATCCGTCTTCTGTTGTGCTGATCACCAATGAATTTCGTCCGGGCTTGATGGAATGCTTTATATCAACATCAGCAAATCCCGATCCTTCGCTGATATGGCTCGCTATTAACTCACCATTGACATAGATATAGACGTATTTTTTGAATTCAATACGAAATCCAGCATATTGGATAGACTTATCGGAAATTTCTAACTGTGTCCTATATAATACGGGACATTTGTTATACTGATTTGTCATCCAAAAGAGTGACCCTGGTTGATATTTTGGAGGTTCTGACCAATTAGGGACGATCCAGCTTTCGTTGTTAGCAACAGCTAAAACAGAGCTAGCATAAGCTAATGTTATCAAAAATCCAAGCATATTTGACGCTCCTTATTTTTTCGTTAAAACATCAATGACAATCTGAAAATCAACTGCTTCTTGCTCACCGCTAACCATATCTCTGATAGTTACAAAGCCTTTATTTATCTCATCTTCTCCTATCATAACAACATACTTAGCACGGAGTTTATCAGCAGTTTTCATTTGGCTTTTAAGGCTTCTGCCATCAAGACCGATTTCTGTTGAAACGCCTTTTTGTCTTAAAAGGAATGCTATCTCAAACGCTTTTGGAAATGCGGATTCACAAAGTGGGGCGATATAAATTTTCGTTACTGGCGGATCAGCGAAAGGCGTATTTTGTGCCTCCATAGTAGCGATTAACCTATTCTGTCCGCTTCCGAAACCAAGAGCAGGCGTCGGTTTTCCGCCTAATTCTTCTATGAGGTTATCATATCTCCCTCCACCAGCGATCGCATCTTGTGATCCAAGTCCTCTTGCGGTGACTTCAAATACAGTCTTTGTATAATAATCCAACCCTCTGACAAGGAATGGATTTATGTTGTATTGAAGTCCGAGCATATTCAAGGATTTGATAACTATGTCAAAATGTTTTCTGCAATCATCACAAAGGTAATCCAGAATAACTGGACCGCTTGCAAATATCTCACGACAGCTTTCAACTTTGCAATCAAGCATACGTAAAGGATTGCGGTCAAGCCGATCTTTGCACGTCTCACAAAGCGAATCAAAATGTTTTTTTGCATAGTCTTTTAACGCTAAATTATAATCTGGCTTGCATTTTGCACAACCGACGCTGTTCAGATGCAACTTTACGTCCTCTATTCCAAGTTTTGATACAAAATGCAGATACATAGAGATGAGTTCTGCATCGGAATAAGGACTTGACGATCCGATTATTTCTGCTCCTATCTGTTGATGTTGTCTAAATCTGCCTGCTTGTGGTCGCTCATATCTAAACATAGGACCTATATAATATAATTTTGTCACAGGCATTTCTGCGGATAGATTATTCTCTAAGTATGAACGCACAACAGGTGGAGTGCCTTCTGGTCTGAGTGTAAGGCTTCTCCCGCCTTTGTCTGTAAAAGTGTACATCTCTTTCTGCACTATGTCAGTGGTTTCACCTGTGCCTTTGATGAAAAGCTCAGTATGTTCAAATATGGGAGTTCGTATCTCTCTGAAACCGAAGTTTTCAAAGACATCTTTGGCAATGGACTCCACATATTGCCATTTATATACTTCATCAGGTGTAATATCTTTTGTTCCTCTAACTGCTTTGATTTGTTCTGCCAATTTTGTAATCTCCAATAGTAAGTTTGCTTTTTAAATTGGTAATTTGCGAATTCTTATATTACTATACTTTCGCACTTTTTAAATGATTAAACAAAGATGGGAAAGAAAACATCCAAATCCTTGTTATTAGATTTAAACAACTCAAAATTTAACAAGGAGAATTAAAATGAATGCTTTCTTTCC
>DTPJ01000804.1 GCA_011334435.1 Candidatus Poribacteria bacterium
TAATGCCGAACTTAGCCACAACAAAGCCAAGCGCCATTATGGTTATGCCTGTACGCACCCAAGCAAGGTACGTGCGCTCATTGGCCATGTGGTCGGTGACCTTTGTCATTTCTTCATTGTTAACGGTCGTAAATGATCATGGATTGGTACTATATAATGAAGGATATATTATGCAAAAATATCCTAACAGTATGTGAGTCACAACAATTCCCTAACCTCTCCTGACGGGTGTAAACATTATCCCTAAACCTGCCAGTCTATATGGAAAATATAAAGCGAATAGGAACTTATTTGATGTTAAAAAAACTTGTAACCTTGCGTTTGAAAACTTCAAATGAGAATTGCTTTGATCTGTTCAGTCCCCTAGATCTGAGTTCACTTTCCTGAGATAGTGCATCCCTTACCCCTTTTGAACAATCTAAAGGGTATGGATTAACTAGTACTGCGTTATCTCCAGCTACTTCCCTGAGAACCTCTATATTGGAGGCAACCACAGGAAGTCCTGAGGAAAAAGCTTCCACCACAGGGTAACCAAAGCCCTCCTCAAGAGATGGAAACAGCAAGACATCACAAGCATTGTAAAGGTCGTTGAGGCCTTCATCTGTTAGGTTTGAAAATTTGTAACAATGATCCAAACCACCACCAACCCTGACTAACGCAAATTTGTCCCCCAGTAAGTTCATAGTTTCCGATACGGTTTTGATGTTCTTCCTATATTCAGTAGTAGAAATTGATAATACTAGCTTCTTCTCTAAAGGTAATCCAAATTTTTTGCGCATTAACCTCTTCTGGTCTAGAAACCTGAAACTATCTGAGACGGAAGGGTAAATAACCTCAATGTACCCATCGAAACCTTCATTCTCCAAATCGCTTTTGACATAATTAGAGATAGTGATTATTCGTTTAGTTTTCTTGTAATCTTTCAGATGCCTAATATAGTAAGTCTTTTTTTTATCCCCGTTGAATTCTTTCTTCAGAAAAATCAAGTCGAACATTGTAACAGAAGTGTGTTCATTGATTAGAAACGGTTTAATTCCTATGTTGGAAAAGTGAACGTTCTCGCCAGATAATTTTACGTTGTTTATAAAATCCCAAAATGCAAGCCGCTGAAAGTTTAAATTAATAAACCACCCTGAAGAAAAGAATTTTGGATAAATCCCTCTGACCTTAATTCCGGGATAGTCATTGTTTAAATTGTCACGTGAATATATAAGGCTGTAGACCTTACCATTATCGCCGAGAGACCTACCAAGATCGTTCGTGTAGCGACCTATACCTGTTCTATTTCCAAAGTCATTTACTATTATGGTCATTCAACCCGGTACCTGCAATACCTTTATTGCCAGTAGAATATATTAACGTAACCAAAGGATTCTTGTCGAGAAAATTAACCATTTCTTATGATATTCGACTCACGTAGAGACCATTTAACTCCCTTCTCCTTATGACAAGATTGCCATCAAATAATCAAGTCCATCCTCGTCTCTAAAGAGTTCCGTTTGCATTTCTTTAAGACTCTCTGCATTTGGATAATCTCCATGAAGTATAACTTTGATCTGCTTGACAAATATAGTCGCTATACTTTTTACTAGCTTTGCAAAGCCAAGTTCACCTCTAAAATAGGATAATAACGCTTCGATCAGACTGTCCTTGAACACCCTAATAGGAGTGAGGTTAGTGAATTTAGAAAATCTCTTTACCTGGCCTATCCTAGCTTGATAGCTGTCAAGCGCAAAGATTGGCTTAGAAAGGCGTTTGGCGTACTTGATTGCCCCGGATTCCTCCAATCTTGTTCTATGAGCAAAGGCTATATGAGAGCATCTGGACATGGCGTCAATTATATCCTCATCACTATGATTCCCAATTAGAACTTCTACAAGATCATTCGCATTATAACTGATTTGTCTTTCATATATCCTAATGGAGATATTCTTTCTTTTCCCGTATTTTCTCTCGAAGTCAAGGACCTTCTTTTCTGCTCCAAGATCAGCGGGATTTACTCCCAGTAAAATTGTTGCGTGAATTTTTAATTTAAACGCTAAGGAAATTATATCTTCAGTACCCTTTTGCTTCCCAATAAATCCAAAAGTTCCGATTCTTATTCCGTCAATCTTTACCGGTTTCTGAATATTGATGTTTTTATAAGATAAGACGGGAAGAATTGAGTATCTTTCGATGTGATCCAGTTCTGCTATTTCCGGGGACCTGTAAGTAACTATCAGACCTTTGTCAATTAATATCTTCAGAGAACCCGAAAATTTCCTTAGACTTCCATGATTTTCGAGTATTACCTTGACGTTCTGATTAAGGAGCGATAGAACATCTTCGGAGAGTCTTTCGAAATGCCCGTAGCCTGGATGATATTCAACTATTACAACATGACTTTGTACTGATTGAGCAATATCCGTCAAATTCACAGTTATACAATATTCGGTTTCCAGTCTTTCTTTGAGGATTTTAGAATGGATGTATATTCCTTCCTCTTTCCCGGAGTAACATAGAATGTCCAGTTTTCCAGGAACTGATCCCTTAGGCATACGATTATCAACATTAACAATCTGGAAATTGTAAGTTGTATCAATTTCATTTATCTTCTGAAAACAATGTTTTCTGGAAGAAAGATAGGGAGCCTCCGCCATTCTTATTTGTTGGACGCCGTTTGTTTCGATAACGTCAGATTTAGCTGTGTAGCCACTGACTAGTATTATTCCTTTATCGGCAACTAAGATCTTTAACTTTTCGTCATAATCAGAGTTATTCACTATAATAGCTCTGAAAAACTGCGGTGGGAAATGCATATCCATGTTCTTTTGATAGATATATCGAATGCTGACGTAGTTTGGGTTATTGTAAATATCTCTGTCTGAGTCTAATAGATACAGGTTTCGAAACCCAGATTCATTAAGCTTCACACATAAGCTTATGTATTTCCTGCCAAGAAAGAGAATACGATCATTTTTTGTTACTCCGTATCCATAAAGAGCTTCATCAACGCCACTCGTTCCTTTGTGTTTTAAATCCTCGTCAATCAAACGAAATAGAGATATGCTTAGCTATTAAAATAATTGTCTTCAGCCAGTAGAGCGATGCCATTATGTATTTTCTGACTTGTGCCAATCTTGGGCTTTGTGCGAACTAATTCAAATATTTCATTATTTATAGAAGGCTAAATGGAATATGGAAGGAATAGTGGCAAGATTCAGTGCAATATGGAAAATTGCGGGAGTTAGATTTTAAATTCAGGAGTTTACGGCGATATTACTTAGAAAACCGCGTAAATTTGAGTACTTTTTTTTGGATTGTTGCTTCTATCTTGTCTTTGCATAAAAAATCCTTTCAGTGTACTCATGAATCATCTTTAAATGAGATCCTCTGGTATCAGGTAAACGCTGCCCTAAATTTCTCCAATAATTCAATAATATTCTTTTCACTTTTGAGCAACTTAATAATGACAGGCTTATTCATAAGTTTCATTTTTTTAAAGAACACAAGCGTCACCTTGAATCTGTTATCACTCAATAATATCATTAGAAAGATCATAATATAATGACGAACAGTGAATTTGGATTTGCAGAACAGAGCGAAATCAATCTCCGCTCTTAATCTCATTAAATTCAACAGATAATTTCTGTCTCTGTTACTGGCACCAAGCGTTGCAAAAACCGGAAGAGTTTCGCCTTGTTTGCAATTGTATTTTTCGTCACCTCTTGCAGCGTGAATAGCGCTCATCTTATGGATTCTATAAAGAGATAACTCACTTTTATCTATGTATAAGGCACTTGAGTTGATCACAGCAACAATCCACAACATAATATCAGTGGCCAAGCTCGCCTTAAAGAAGATTTCGCTGTTTGCATTAATTATTTTCCTTCTTAAACTGATTGTGCTTGAGTTAAAAAAAACTTCATTGAATGTTAAGTACACGAAGTTATTCTTAAACTCTGACGTTGTAATATATTTGGCTTCATTTATATGCTTAACGGTGTTTCTTTTTAAAACCTTCAAATCACTATCAACTTCTCTAAAATTATGTTTGTAATACCCAACATCTGGCTTCTTTTGAAATATTTCTTTTACTCTGCACAATTTATCTTCCATGAAAATGTCGTCGTCATCTAAGAAGCATATAACTTCTCCTTTAGACAACTTTACCCCTTCGAGCATAAACTCTCCCGCGGTTCCTTCCAATACGTGATTTTTGATTTGTAAACTATGATATGCTTCAATATTGAATTCGAAATTAGTAAGGAGTATGACTTCAAACTCGTTCTTCGGAAGAGTCTGTTTTAGTAAAGATTCAAGTGAATCTTTCAGGAATTCTTTTCTATTATAGGCAGTTACAACTACTGATATGTACGGTTGCATTTGTAGATCGTAATTTAAAGTTATAAATATAATTTATTGGCTCTTTGATTGATTGGCCAGAAATTGTAGATGTATTTATTCAGAATCTTCTGGATAGACCTAGGAATAATTAAATGGTCATTGCTGTGAGAAGTGCATGATGGACAATTTAGCTGGAATATTCCTCTATGAAAATGATGAGGTAGAAGAATCTCCCCCGTATCTTTACTTACATAATGCCTGTCTGCCATCTTTCACCTGATAATTTTGCATGTTCCGGACGGGTGGATTCTAATGTTTTATGATTCCATGGCGTTATTAAATTGTGATTCTTCAGTATCCTTTACTTAGCTGAAGGGGAAAGGTATACCAGATTCATATCAATCAAGGTATATGTAATCTCGCTGAATGACTCTACCCCTGTCTTTGAATACATGGGGAGAGCTCCTTAAGGGTTTATCCTTCCAGGAGTAGAACTTTGCAGTCTTTACATCGTACTTTCTGTATAGATCCGCAATTAATATTGTTCCGCTGAGGCCTCCATAACGATCTTCATCTTCTCTTCCGGTTTGTAGAAGCTTCTTTCTGCCATTTATAAGGCAAATGAACCATATGTATCTTAATTAATTTTCCATTTTGTCCAAAGATTCGAGAAACATTTCAGGAATTAAAAGCATCGGTTGAAACAATTAAAACCTAAAGCTTATTTGATAGCATATTGCAGGACGCCCCAAAAGTTGTGTAAATCCATGGATACCTCCCCTTGATAATTACTCTAGTCTCGATCAGACATCTATTGAATCCATTGAAAATAAAGCGTAGATATTCTGAAAATTTAAACCACACCTTCAATTTCCGATAAGTAAAGTGCTTGAGTCGTTCTGTAAAAACTATTCTTATGCATATGCACAGAATAAGATAGCTTTCTGACATGCAATATTATGTCTGTCACACAAATATTAAGTCAACAGGACTATTGACTAGTTTTCGTACTGACCTTTCCATATACCTTCATTGTCTCAACAGCCATCCTTTCAATAGAGTATTTTTTAGAATATTCTATTAAGTCGGACGACCGATGAAGGTTTTCAAGAGCAAAGTAGATGTTTTTCCTTATGGATTCAACATCAAGGTTACAGTAAAACGCTTTGTCAGTTAGAGTTTCTCTGAAGATATCAAGATTGTTCACTAGCACATTAGTACCACAAGCCATTGATTCTATGGGGATAGAACCAAAACCTTCTGCTTCAGAAAGATACACAACTAAATCAGAAGATGATAATAAATATCTAAGATCTTCCTGTTCCAATTCACCCAAAATTTTAACGTTTTTAGTGCTGCTCACCATTTTTGCTATGGATTTGTACCTTTCGACCCATGCATTAATTGGCCCGGCTATAACCAGTTTAACGTCATTCATCTCCTTCACGGCTTCAATTAACAGGTCGAATCTCTTTCTAGGATTAAAATCTCCCACCATTGAGATCACTTTTTGACCCCTACTTTCTGAAGTGTTCCTTTTTTCTGGGTAAAAGATATCGTGATCAATGGATTGTGAAACAACATCAATTTTATCCAATGGGATTCCGAGATGCTCGTGAATATACTTCTTAAGGGAACCTGTAAAAACGATTATTCTTTCAACGTTCTGTATGTTCCTGAATGTCAGAAAATACCCTAATTTTCTGTAAGCTGAAGTTGAATAAGTGCGATTTAGTTGTAGTGGAATTAAATCGTGAACGGTGACTACGTTAGTTTTCCTGTTAACAACATTTATAGATGTTGAGTGCACAACTTTATCATCCGGATTCTTTAACTGAGCCGCAAGGAATTGTGAGATTGTCCCGCCCAATGGTCTTCCTAATAGAGAGATCTCTCTCTTTTCTATTCTGATCTCTTGTACATCAACTCCAATCATTTTTAGACCTTTTATGAGTCTATTAGAATAATTCTCTGTCCCTGTGGGTACTTTGGAGTGTGAACATATTAGAGTGACCATTAAACCTTCACCAGACAGAAAGTGTCTATGAATCTTTGAAGCTCAAATCTCATTTTAAACTTGTGTTGTATGAAGCACACATATAATAAAATTTTACATTTATCTGGAATAACTGAGCGATCTGTGTACTGAAATAACATAGATAAAGAATACCGGCAGTAGGTGAAAGTATTTTCTTAATATTGAAAGAACAGACCACAACAAAAGTGTCATATTTTTACGCTTTATGGCTAGTTTCACAGCGAACCCCAGATCATAGAGAGATATACGCCTGTACTTTATGCCAGAGTAAAAAAAAGCCATTAACTCAGAATGTATCACTTCCGTTTTTAGAATCTCACTTAATTGAGGGGTATTTAGGTTCTGATATAAATTCTCCAAGGATGATGCACTACGAGAATAAAAATCAGCTTTGTTACGCACATACTGACTGAATTCAGAAAATATAACAGTGGTGCTTTCATGAATGCGATAATACGTTAATGGAATTTTTTCAAAAAAAAGGTTTCCATTTCTAGAAGCGGAAATAAAAAAAATGACACGATCAAGTGACGCATTTGACTTTTTAATAAAATCCAATCTCTCAAGAAGGACTGCCTTCCTGCATGAGATAGCACTTACATACCAGTCGAGCTTGAATCTCGTTAGTTCTCTCTCGTATGCGCTCAACGCCTTCGTCGGTACAGTGATCTGAGAACGGATATTTTTTGAGATACCTTCTGCAAAAGTCTTGCCAGTCTCGTTTATGGCAACCACAGAGTTGTGCATATAGTTTATAGATGCATCAGCAAAAATTTCGGAAACCCGGGATAATTTTTTCGGGAAAAAAAGATCATCATCATCCAGAAAGGAGATAATTTCTCCCTCTGCGTTCTCAATACCGATACCTAGTTTTACGCCAAAGCTTTTTTGGTCGGTGTAAAACAGCCTCACGCCATTTTCAGATAGAAAATTGTCTATCCCCTCTTCCTTGAAATTTTTAACTACTAAAATTTCAAATGCTCTCTTATCAATTTCTTGGTTTAAAACAGACTTTACTGCTTCGACCAAATAACATTGTCTGTCATGGGCAGTAATTATTACGGAAATGAGCACTGAAAACCTAATGTGTATTGCTTATCTGGAATAAAAGTTTTGAAAGAAGAGATTTAATATTACAAATGTGAATCCAGCGCTATGAAGGTACTTTTATCAGGACACAAGGGATTTATCGGTACACAGATCTTCAATTGGTTAAAAACGTCCGATCATGAATTTACAGGATTTGACAAAGATGAGAAAATACCCGGCGACCGTTTTGACATAATCCTTAATTTCGGGGCCAGAACTCTTATTAGAAAATCAAGAGAGTTCCCGTATGAATACTTTCTGGATAATCTAGACCTCACCCTAAAGCTTCTTGAAAAAGCAAGGAAAGAAGATTCAGCGATAGTATTTCCCACTTCCGGTTCAGTTATGGAAGCAACCAATCCTTATTCACTTTCCAAAAGGCAAGGGGAAGAATGGGTTAAATTATATAACAAAATGTATGGAGTCAGATATTACATTTTAAAACTTTATAACATTTACGGAGAAACAAGCACAAAAGGAGCTGTTTACTTGTTCTCCAAGGCAGCAATTAAAGGAGAGCCGGCAATAATTTTTGGAGATGGATCCCACAAGAGAGATTATACTCATGTTTCTGACCTTGTTAGGTATATTTCATTGATTTTGTCCAACAATGTTGATCCTGGAATTTACGAAGTAGGAACTGGCATCGGAACATCAGTTCTAGAACTTATCTCTATGATTGAAAAAGAGTGTAAAACTACGCTGGCAAAGGTGAGAAGAGATTTCATCGTTCAGGAAGCGGATGATCTTCATTCAAAATTACCAATAATGCCAAACATGATCCAGCTTCCAGAGGGGATTAAACGCGTCGTGGAAATGTTGCGCAGATCGTAAAATATGTACTCTTTGCTTGCCTTTGATTTCTAAAAATTTTGATTTTTGCTCTATTAGAACAACCTTCTGTTCTGGAGTAAATATCTGTTTACCTATCCATTTTCTTAGCTACAGGTTTCCCGCATTCAGGGCAGAATTTGGATCCTGGTGGTATAACTGCACCGCAATTTTCACAGAGTTCTGGTAGTTCCTGTGTTTCTTTTCCCTCTAATTCCCCCTCCACTACATTTCCAATTTGGCTCTTGATTGTATTTTTTCCCTGGTTTTTTTTCTGGTTGTCCTTACCGTAGTAAACATAGCCGATATTGGCTGTGGGAGCTTTTGCCCTTGCCATATCCAGTTCACGCTTCTTCTCGTCTTCAATATTCCTGCGATTTTCATCGTTAATCCTTCGCTTGTATTCCAGAGCCCACTGCCTTACGCTCTTCTCCCATAACTCTGGATTTGATACTGTAAAATCCTTCGTTTGCAGTGATGCGCCTTCATAGTACTTAATCGAAACAATTCTCTTCTTGGCCATTTTCAATCTCGGTATCGCCTTGCCCACATCATCCAGGCTGTCGAGTTTCACTTCTAAATCCACAAGGGATGGGGCAGCCCTGAAGATCCCTCTCTTACCGTTTTTGACATAGATTATTCTCTTGTTCGTGAGATAAAGGATACCCTTGGAAACCTTTACACCGTGATCAAAAAGCACTGTTTTCTCGTTGAGTATCTCGTGCTCGTCACTTTCATATATTGGCATATAGAAGATCATTATAGCCGGGCATATAATTGTTTATCATCCATTGAACCCCGTTTCAATGCTCGGAGTCTCAGTCACCGACATGAATGATGCGGCTTCCCTGGAACTCGAAACGAAATTGTTCTGGCTTCATATTTCCGATTTCTTTCACTATTGTTTCATGCAGTTCTGGTTTGGCGTAAAAAAGCATAAAACCACCGCCACCGGCCCCAATCAACTTTCCACCCGCAGCTCCGCACCTCATAGCCTTTTCGTATGCCTGATCGATGAA
>DTPJ01000021.1 GCA_011334435.1 Candidatus Poribacteria bacterium
ACCATCAACGTCCACAATTGCGCAGGTTTCGCTTGCCCCTGGGTCAATAATATGCTTTACGAAAGATATGTTTTTCGCCATTTGTTTGCTCCTTTTTCAATAGTTTCCAATTAGATAAATTTTACTTATAGATAATTTTTTAATCCAAATGTATATGCCATTATTATACAATTGACAGCTAATAAAGTCAAATGTAATCCTTCATAGCGAGCGAATCAGGGATTCTGAGTCTTGACGCTTTTATGAGCCTATGTTAAGATAATATATTAAGATTTGAAGTGATTTTTATGATAACTATATTTATTGGTTGAAAGGTGGTAAATACGATGGAAAAGAGAAAAATTGATCGGCGAGAATTTATAAAAGAAGCAAGTATTGCTGGTTTAGGGATCGCAGTGGGTGCTTCTTTGATCAGCAAAATTGGACGCAATGTCTCAGCAGAGGAAAAGAGCAAGATACTCATTGCCAGTCACCCAGAAGCCACAGCAGATATGAAGATTAATCCAGAGATCGTAAAAAAGGTTGTTGATACTGGCATAATGCGATATACTGGTAAGGACACTGTGGCGTCAGCATGGGCAAGCGTTTTGCCTTCGCTTTCTCCAAATGATATTGTAACTTTGAAGGTTAATTGTATAAACCGTTCTTTATCATCGCATCCAGAGTTAGTTGACGCAATTGTAGCGGGATTGATCTCAGCAGGCGTTAAAGAAAGCAATATCATAATTTGGGATAGAACTAACAACGAGCTTACAAGAGCAGGATATAAACTTAACACAGAAAATACAGGTGTCCGTTGTTTTGGGACAGACGAAAAAGACTGGGGATATGATAAGCAAGTTAGATTGCATGATCAAGACGTCAGATTAAGCAAAATCTTGATGAAAACTACTCATCTTATAAATGTGCCTGTCCTGAAAGATCATGGTATGTCTGGCGTAACACTAAGTATGAAGAATCATTACGGTTCAGTAGATAACCCTGGCGCTCTCCATGGCGGAAGATGTGACCCATATATTGCACACTTAAACGATGTCCCAGAGATAAAAGAGAAAACACGCATTATAGTTTTAGATGCGCTTCTTGGCATATTCAGAGGAGGACCTGGAGGACAACCACAATTTACATATAATAGCGTTATCTTTGGACAAGACCCCGTCGCGTTAGACTATACTGGCTGGACTATCATAAGGGAAGAGAGACAAAAAAATGGACAAGACCTCGCTTTGCCAGCAAATATAATCACTGCAAGTAAGATCGGTCTCGGAAAAAGCGATCCTGACAGCATAATCATTGAAAAAGTCAGTGCTTAAAATAATGGTTCAGACAGATTAAAAGAAGCAAAATATGAAAGTAAAGGACTTCATAAAAGAGATAGAAAATAGCAGGGATTATTATAACCAAATAGTCCATATCCAAGATATACCAAGCAGAGAAGCAATTTATGGGGAATTAGAAACACCTCTGGATCCTCAACTGAGATCTGCCTTGCAAGCTCAGGGCATAGAGAAGCTATACTCTCATCAAGTTTCTGCTATCTCAGCTATCCGTGAAGGCAAAAACATCGTAATTGTGACATCAACAGCAAGCGGAAAAACCCTTTGCTATAATATCCCTGTTTTAGAGTCAATTTTAGAAAACGAAAATACGAGGGCGTTATATCTTTATCCGACTAAGGCTCTTGCACAAGACCAGCTTAAAAAGCTAATAAGATTTAAAGAGGTCAATCCTAAATTTAGCTTTGAGACAGGCACTTATGACGGCGATACGCCTACAAGCACACGAAAAAAACTACGAGATAGCGGAAAGATAATTCTCAGTAACCCAGATATGCTCCATGCAAACATACTTCCTAATCATAGCCGATGGGCTAATTTTTTTTCTAACTTGCGATATGTAGTTATTGACGAGATACACACTTATAAAGGCATATTCGGTTCAAACGTAGCTAATCTTATAAAACGTTTGAATCGGATATGCGCCCATTATGGATCATCACCACAATTTATTTGCTGTTCAGCGACTATTAATAATCCGAAAGAATTAGCAGAAAGCATAACTGATCGTGAGATGGTTCTCATAGATAATGATGGGTCTCCCAAAGGCTCAAAAAAGTTTGTGCTTTGGAATCCGCCATTTTTAGACGAAAGCAAGACGGAACGTAGAAGTCCCAACTCAGAAGCGGTAAGACTTATAACAGAGTTAATAAGAAACCGTGTTCAGACAATAACATTTGTTCAAACTCGCGTCATTACTGAATTATTATATCGCTATTGTCAGGAAGCGTTACAACGGATCAGACCAAACCTTGTTGATAGAATAAGATCATATAGAGGCGGATACCTTCCAGAAGAGCGCAGGGAGATAGAGCGTCTATTGTTTTCTGGCGAATTACTTGGTGTTATAAGCACAAATGCACTTGAACTTGGGATTGACATTGGCGGATTAGATGCCTGCATAATAGTTGGTTATCCCGGCACAATATCAAGCACTTGGCAAAGGGCGGGAAGAGCTGGGAGAACCAAAGACGATTCCCTTGTAATACTTATCGGACATAATAACCCGATAGATCAATATCTGATGAAGCATACAAGGTATTTCTTTGAACAGCCAGTAGAAAACGTTGTCATAAGTCCTGATAATCCCCATATAATGGTCGGACATCTACGTTGCGCTGTGCATGAGTTGCCTATAACAATAAAAGATGAACAGATATTCGGCGAATCTGCCCCTGCAATACTTGAATTGCTTCAAGAGGATAATCAGGTCAAGTTTATCAGTGATAAATGGTATTGGACAGGCAAAGGCTATCCCGCCAGAGATTTCGGTCTCAGAAATATGGATGAAAACAGCTATAATATCGTTGATACAACAGATAACAGAAACGAAGTTATCGGCATATTAGATGAATTCAGTGCGTTTATGCTTGTCCATGATCGGGCAATATACATGCAAGAGGGCGAAACTTACTTCGTTAAAAATCTTGACATAAAACAGAAGATCGCTTATGTGGAAAAAGTAAAAGTTGATTACTATACGCAATCGGTTACAGAAGACAAGATAAGAGTTGATGAAAAGGAGATGGAAAAAGAGGTTTTCCAAAGCAAAGCGTATTTTGGACAGGTAACGGTAACTTCTATCACTATAATGTTTCGCAAGATAAAACTTGGCAGTAACGATAGCATCGGTTTTGGCAATCTCAACCTTCCTCCTATAGAACTTGAGACTAACGCTCTATGGATAACTCCGCCAGCTTTTGCCCTTGCACGTGTCAAAGAATATGGTAGAATTGCAAGTGAAGGCTTAATGGGCATAGGAAATGCGCTTGCAGGAATAATACCCTTATATGTCATCTGTGATTATATGGACATTGGTCCTGTTGTTGACTCATCTAATACAGGTATCCCAACTATTTTTGTTTATGATAAATATCCCGGTGGGTTAGGATTTGCAGAAAAAAGCTATGAGTTGTTAGATCAAATACTTGAAAGTTGTCTTGAACTTATAAGCAGTTGTCCCTGTGATAATGGATGTCCTTCGTGTGTAGGATCAGTAGCGAGGACATGGTCTTATCTTGACGCAGACTCAGAATTTAGGGAACGTATTCCAGACAAAGAAGCAGCATTGATGTTACTCCACGATATGCTTGGCAAAAAGCCTTATATACCTAAGCAAATAGCTTCATTTCAACCAATTACCAAAGTTCGACAAGAGCAGGTTTTGGAGACTTCATCAAGTTCAAGACAGATAAAGCCGTTGCCTGAAAATGTAGAGGCAAAGATTCGCAAACGTATACAATCATTGAAAAAGAGAACCTATGAATAGTGCTATACTTATGATGGTAAGAATAATATGGATTATGACACTCTCAGAAAACAGATGGTAGAAAATCAGATAATATCACGGGGCATAAGTGATGAAAGAGTGATCTCTGCGATGCTTAAAGTCCCGAGACATCTATTTGTAAGTGAAAATCAACGTCACGAAGCATATAACGATTATCCACTTCCAATAGGCGAAGATCAAACTATCTCTCAGCCATATATGGTTGCATTGATGACGGAGCTTATGTGTCTTGATGGCGACGAAAAAGTCCTTGAAATAGGCACAGGATCAGGCTATCAAACCGCTATATTAGCTGAACTTGCAAAAGAAGTTTACACAGTTGAAATTATAGAAAGCCTTTCAATGAATGCTAAACATATCCTTAACGAACTTGGATACAAGAATATAAAATTCCGTGTCGGCGATGGTTATAATGGTTGGAAGGAATATGCCCCGTTTGATGATATTATAGTAACATGCGGTCCTACTGATATTCCGCAACCTTTGATCGATCAGCTTGGAGAAGGTGGAAAATTGGTTATACCTGTTGGTTATAGCTTCCAAACACTGACCATATTAGAAAAAATCAATGGAGAATTGCGGAAAACTGAATCTATAGAATGTCGTTTTGTCCCTATGACTAGGAAATATAACTTTAATTAAAAGAGATTTTAAAAATTTTATGAGAAGATTTAATTTAAAATTAGCGATAATTGCCATATTTATTGCCAGTATAATATCAATATCTGCTTGTGGTAAGCAGAGATCGATTAAATTGCCTTTAAACTATTACCCCATATCTAAACGTCTAACACCTATTGATATTAAAGTTCAAAATCCTTCTGCCAATGGTGGCAAGATCGCTTTTGCGGTTTATGCAGATGAAAATTACGAGATTTATACGATGGATTACAATGGGCTAAACCTGACGAGGTTGACTTATAATGATACAAATGATTATTGCCCTTCGCTTTCTTTTGATGGCAAAAAGATCGTTTATACATCATTTATAAGATACGGTCAAAGCAATGATGAAATATTTGTGATGGATGCAGATGGTAGAAATCAGGTCAGA
Organism: Candidatus Poribacteria bacterium; assembly: GCA_011334435.1. Taxonomy (GTDB): domain Bacteria; phylum Poribacteria; class DTPJ01; order DTPJ01; family DTPJ01; genus DTPJ01. Next base: position 4,901 of record DTPJ01000021.1, read on the forward strand.
TTGACAGAAAATTCTGTTACTGACGGAAACCCTAATTTTTCAAGAGATGGCAAATATATTACTTTTGATAGCAGTAAAGAGACCAATAGCCAAATTTTTATTATGGATTCTGATGGCAAAAACCAACGACAATTAACCTTTGATGATAAAAATAATAGCAGTCCTGTATTTTCTCCTGATGGCAAGAAAATTGCCTATTCCGCATATTCTTTTTCTGCTAATGGTGTTAGAAGTGATATATGTATCCTTGACATTAAAACAGGCACTGTTACTCAATTGACTGATAACGGATTTATGAACTCCAATCCATCGTTTTCTCCTAATGGAAAATTCATAGTCTTTGACTCAAACAGAGATGGAAACAGTGAGATATACATAATGGAGTCAAACGGGAAAAACCAAACAAGATTGACGAATAATACATTTATGGATTCAGAACCTGTTTTTCTTCCAGATGGTCATAATATAGTCTTTGTCGGTCATAGAAATGTCAATGATGATCTTGGCGTGTATATAATGGACTTGATGAGCGAAAAACAATAAAAATTAATAAACTTTGGACAATTTTAAATTAAAGTTGAATAAACCTAAAATTAGACTTTGCTAATTTTGGGGTTTTATATTTTTAAAGGTTCTTTATGAGCAAATTAGCTAAACAAAAGATTTTTGACGAAGTAGATAAAATAGATATTGCTGATGTGTTATCTGATCTCGTCAAAATACCCAGTTACGAAAACGAGCAAGGAGTAGTTGAATATATAGAAAATAGGCTGAAAAAACTCAATATCAGATGTGAATTCACTGAAATTGAGCCTAATCGTCAAAATCTTATAGCGTCAATTGGAGATGGCGAGAAAAGCCTTATAATCAATAGTCATACGGATACTGTTCCACCCGGAAATATGGATAATTGGAACGAATATCCCCTTAAACTTACCAAAAAAGGGGATTTTCTTTTTGGTTTAGGCAGTTGTGATGCAAAAGGATCGCTTGTGTCAATGCTTATTGCATTTGAAGTGTTAGCACATTATCAGTCACTATTGAATGGACGATTGATATTTCAGGCAGTCTGTTGTGAGGAAACGCGGGGCAGAGGCAGTCTCGCAGAGGCAAATCGTGGCATAAAGGCAGATGCAGGTATCATCGGCGAGCCAACGGAGCTTATTCCCATGATCGGACATAAAGGCGGATTAGGTGTTGAGGTCACAGTCAAAGGTAAATCTGCACATGCCAGTTCGCCAGAAGAAGGCATAAACGCTATCTCTAATATGGCAAAGGTCATAGGATCATTGGATATTTTAGCCGATGATGTCTCCAAAAGGATTGATCCGTTATTCGGGAGATCAAGCCTCGCAGTAACTCAAATTAGCGGTGGACGTGCGACGAATATAATACCCGATGAATGCAAAATAACAATAGATAGAAGGCTGATCCCCGGAGAAACCAAAGACGAAGCCTTTGACGAGATATTGTCAGTCATCAATAGCCTAAAAATGAGCGATCCTGACATTATTGTGTCATTAGAAGAAAAAATCGGCATTAATCCTTGTAGAATTTCTGTTGACGAACCGATAGTAAAAACAGTTAAAGATAGCATCTATGAAATCACGAATAGTATACCTGAAATTTCTGGGTTTAAAGCTTGTTGTGATATGTGGTGCTTGACAGAAAAGGCAAATATTCCGACGTTGATATTAGGACCCGGAAAACTCTCAATGGCTCATAAAGCTAATGAGTATGTATCTCTTACTGAGCTATATACTGCGACAAAGATATATATGGCAATTGCGTTAAACTGGTTAAGATAATTTGTATAGGATGAAAAGATATGCAAATACTTAAAAGATTATTAGGATACCTAAAAAAATATTGGTATTTTATGTTCTTGGCACTTTTGGCATTATTAATCAACCGAGTTTTGACCCTTGCTGTTCCAGAGATAACTCAAAGGGCTATTGACATAGCTATCGGTCAAAAGCGATATGGGTTGCTTATGATCTTGGCTTTGAGCATTGTTGGTGTCACAATTCTTACCGCAGTGTTTCAATTCGTTCAGGAGTATATACTACAATACGCATCTCAAAAAGCAATTTACGACATAAGAAACGTTATGTATGATCATCTACAACGACTGCCATTTAGCTTTTATGACAGATCGCAGACAGGACAACTAATAGCGAGGGCGACAGGCGATATTGATACTTTGAGAAGGTTTTATTCCTTTGGTATGCTTAATTTTATTAGCAGTATATTGATGTTCTTTGCGGTATTAGTTATATGCTTGATGAAGAATTGGATATTAGCGATCATTGCCCTCTCTACAATGCCGATGTTAGCTTATACAGGCATTAGATTCGGTGGAAAAATTGGACCTATGTTCTGGCAGATCAGGCAAAAGATGGCTGATCTTACTACTGTGATTCAAGAAAATATAACAGGAGTAAGAGTTGTCAAGACATTTGTGCGTGAGGAATATGAGATAAATAAATTCTCAGTTTATGCTAAAAACGTCCTTCAAATTAACCTTGATATAACGAAGTTATGGGCATTTTTCTTTCCATTGATGGATTTTATATCTGGACTTGGCACAATAGCTGTTCTTTGGTATGGTGGTTGGCTAATAATAAAGGGGCAACTCACTTTGGGCGAATTTATAGCCTTTAATATGTATTTAATGCAATTGATGTGGCCAGTCAGGATGTTGGGATTTATAATAAATGTCTCAAAAGAAGCGATGGCTTCTGGTCAGAGAATATTTGAGATATTAGACATAAAATCCGAAGTTGAGGAATCTCCTAATGCAAAACCTTTACCGCCTATTGCTGGTCACGTTAGCTTTGAAAACGTATCATTCAAATACGAAACAAGCGACGACTTGGTGTTGAAAAATTTTACGTTAGATGTCCAGCCGGGCGAAACTGTTGCAATACTTGGGGCAACAGGATCGGGCAAAAGCACATTGATCAACCTTATACCGAGATTCTATGATCCTACATCAGGCGTTATAAAAATAGATGGTATAGATATAAGAGACGTAAAGTTAGAATCTCTGCGTCAACAAATAGGTATCGTTCTTCAAGATACTTTTTTATTTTCTACCACGTTAAAAGAGAATATTTCTTACGGCAAAACTAACGCAACGATGGAAGAGATAATTGCCGCGGCAAAAGCGGCGAATATACATGATTTTATTGAATCTCTGCCGAAAGGCTATGATACCGAAATTGGAGAGCGTGGAGTTACGCTTTCTGGCGGAGAAAAACAACGTGTAGCTATCGCCAGGGCGTTGCTTATGAATCCAAGAATATTGATACTTGATGACTCAACATCAAGCGTTGATACTGAAACAGAGCATCTTATTCAAAACGCATTGTCCACATTAGTTAAGGGAAGGACGACATTTATAATCGCCCAAAGGTTATCCACAGTAAAAAGAGCGGATAAGATAATCGTCTTAGAAAATGGCGAGATCGTTGAACAAGGCACACATGATGAACTCTTGGAAAAAGGCGGAATTTATACGGAAATCTATAATATGCAATTCAGACAGCAAGAGGAAAATAATGAGCAGTAATCAGTGATCAGTGATCAGGAGTTATCAACGAATTTTTCGCTTTTTATCTAACATTTATAGGAGTTTATACTTATGCACGGACACATGTTCTTAGATTCAGACGAAAAATCAAACGTCGGCTTTTATGATAAAACATTGATGAGCAGACTCATTAAATTTTTGGGTCCGCATAAAAATAAACTGATACTTGCCCTTGGATTAATGCTTTTTCAATCAATATCTATGGTTGTCCCGCCATATTTGCAAAAAATAGCTGTTGATAGATATATTTTGCCACCCGATGCCCCGGGCAATATCGTTGGACTTACGATCATAGCACTAACTTATATCGGAATTTCTATTTTCAACTGGTTTGTAGCCTATGGACAAAGCTATGTTTTGGTTTGGATGGGGCAAAATGTCATATTTGATATAAGCATAAAATTATTTAAGCATATTCAGACACTTTCATTAGAATTTTTTGATAGACATGAGACAGGAAAGATCATATCAAGGTTAGTTAATGATGTTCAGGCTTTGAATGAACTATTAACGCATGGAATAACAGGCATCATACGCGATTTTGTGACCATGATCGGTATAATGGTCTTTATGCTTAACATGAACGTCAAATTGTCCTTGTTAAGTTTTACCTTAATTCCTCCACTTTTTGCTCTGGCATTGTTGTTCAGGAAAAGAGGCAGAGCGGCGTTTAGAGAGGTTAGAAAGAAAATAGCGAATGTAACTGCAAAGTTAGAAGAGGGAATATCAG
>DTPJ01000421.1 GCA_011334435.1 Candidatus Poribacteria bacterium
TCAAAAAGACGCCTTAGCTACAAAAATAGCCCCATCAGTTGTCGGTTGAATATTCACAGAAAACCCTGAATTATCTTGGTTAGGTTTTATTAAGAAGCCAGCATCAATAGCATTAAAAGCCCATAACGTCCCAAATGCAATTTGTGAGATCAATGCAAGATTTTTTGCAGATACCGCTTTATCATATAGTTTATCTTGCTCGTTAAATAAATTTTTTATCTTGGCAGTCATTTTCATTTCTTTTTGCATTTCTAAGTAAAGCTCATCTCGGACATCAGTATATTCATTTAGCGTGCTATGATGATGTGATGTAGTGATAATTGCAAATATTCCAGTTCCCAAAATTAATCCTTCATAAATAAATCCGCGGTTCCTATGTCCCTGAAGATGCTGTCCAAGTCCAGGGATAACCATTGAAACTGCCATAGCAGACATCGGAGGTAACCCTCGTCCTGCTCCAATCGGTATCCAAACAGGCTGAACGATGAAAGATTGACCGGGTGAAAGGTTTTCTCTTTTTTCATAAGGCTTAAATCCTGTCCTATCAATGCGAATAATATGGCTTCCGGGTGAGACAAGATATGGCTGAGTAACCGGTAAACCATCAACTGAAACTTTGGCGTCAGCAGGCAAATTCGGAATTTCTATAGTTGCAAGGGCTTTTTCAGGGTTCTTCGGTCTAAGTGTCAATGTAATCAATGTCCTCTGATTTGGTGTGATAGTTATATTTTTAGCTTCACCATTGTATTCCTCTCTTTTTGCAGTTAAAACATAAGAGCCTGGGGGAAGGTCAATCTCGCCTGTTGTCCCTATATCATAAGTGCTTCCACTATCTATTGATGTCACGGATAACATTGCGTCTCGTGGAGTAACATTTACCTGCAATTTCCCTAAAGCTGGCGGTTTTGTAACAGCTGTCCATTGTGGATTTGGAGAAAATCTTTGCCCTGCACTCAAAGTGGTATCTATTTCCACAGGGTTATATCCGTTTCGTTCTATGCGAATTTTATACGTCCCCGGAGTTGTGCTATAAGGCATAGAAACTCTAACGCCATTGATAAAAACCTGTGCATCTTTTGGCAAAAATTGTCCATCTATTATTGCTGAAACAGGGGCTTTCTGTTTAAGAGTTAGCTTTACTTGTGTTGATACAGCTTTATTTACCTTTACATTCTCTTTGCTAACAGTTTCATAACCATCTTTTTCCGCAGTTATATTGTAGTTTCCGATAGGAACTTCTATCTCACCTGATAAGACGTTAAAAGGTCTTTCATTTGAACTTCCAGCAGGAGTTATGGTTATGACAGCATCAGCAGGAGTAACTTGAATTGCCAATTTTCCCTTTGCTGGTTCAACTTTTTGTGGGATAAAAAGGAAATTGCCCTCATCAGCAACTCCAAAACGTGGATTTTGCTTGCCATTGGTCATCTGTAAAACTGCATTTGCTAAATACGAGTAAAGTTCTGTTCCCGTTATTACATGATCCCCATTTTCATCAGCTAATTCATCTTCCAAACCTTTAAGAAGTTTATACGTGAAAACCCCATGACCTAAATCTGGACGTTCTTCTGATTTTTCACCTTTTCCTCCTGCTGTTATCATTTGTTGGACCTCAGTCTTGGCTACCCTTGATAAATAATCAGGCAAGGCAGTATTAATTCCTCCCCTATGGCTACCCAAGACAAGTCCGCTATAACATGCGTCAACTATAAATATAATATGTTTCGCAGGGATAGTCTTTGCTGCATCGTTTAACTCGTTCATAGCTATACAATATTTTCTATAATCTACAATATTTGGCGGTTTAGATAGGTCGCCTATCTTTGCATCATAAGGGATCAAAAACCCCATCTCACCTGCACCTCTTGGAAGTGGGACTGTTTGACCATGACCAGAAAAATATACAAGCACGCAATCCTCACGATCAACCATATTGGTATCAGAAAAATTATTTAATTTTTCCATAATATTGGCTTTTGTCGCTTGTGCATCTTTTAATAAAGTCACATTTTCCTTTTCAAATCCGAATTTTTGAATTAAAAGATTTGCAACAGCTTCTGCATCAGCAACAGCCCAGTCCAATTGATTTCCTGGGAGATTGGGATATTTATTGATACCGATAACCAAAGCCCAACCCTTTCTATATACTACATTAGGCATATCCAATTGATTTTGTGGACGTAACATTCCACCGATGCTAATATTAACTATTGACATTAATATTAATGCGACTACCGTTATAAAAACTATCGGTTTCATATCACAATCTCCATATTAAGAATAATATCAAAGAGTTTCCACCATCAACATTACTCTATCATGATTTAGTAAACATGTCAATAAAATTTCAGGTTCAGAGGTTAAATATTTCATATTTGATGTCTTGTATTTGATTCTATTAATTTTTTTGTATGTTCTTTTATATCCTCAAAGACTGCTTGAATTGAACGATTTGCATTAATGACAATGAAACCGAATTCATCGGTCATTTTATCAAACTGATTGATAAGTTGAGTTTGGTATTTGACAAAGCTATCATAAAGATTATCAGCGAAGCGAACGTCCATCCCAGATTCCCAATAGTCAAATCCTCGTCCTTTTAATACACGTTTTACGAGGGTTGGAACACTGGCTTTTAGATAGAAGATAATATCAGGCTTTAACGCAAAACCATAGACTTTCCTTGCCCATAAAGGGTCTGCACCTCTGACAACGTTTCTGGCAATGAGGGAGTAGAAATATCTGTCCGATAGAACATAAAAGCCTGCACTCAAAGCAGGGATAATATGATTTTCCAATCGGTCGGCAAAGTCAGTTGCATAGAAAAGATTCATCGTCAATCTACCAAGTGTATGTCCTGCTTTCGCTGCGTCAAGTCCCGGTTGTGTCAAAGGAGATCTTGCCAATCCTGTATTTGAAACGCCGAAACCTTCAATCTCTAACCATTGTTTTAGTAACTCAATTTGAGTTGATCTACCAACTCCATCATTGCCTTCTAACACTATTAATTTCCCCGGCAGGTTATCTATATTCATATAGGGAAATCCTGCTCCATAAAATTCTACTTTATCCAAAAAACAACACCTCCAAAATTCTATAATCAAGATAATAGATTTAATATTAAAATTTATCTCTAATATCGTAGTATACACAAATATATTATTTTTGTAAATAGCAAGAATCTGAATCAGCAGGTCAGCAGGGTATTCTGTTGACAACATATGAACAATAATTGTATAATTTCTTACAAGGACAAATTTATCATGTAATTTTATATTGAAATAACAGTTTGCTTAACTTTTTTATCTATGAATAAAATAATTCGCATAATTGATGCAAATCTTAATAGAGGACGAGAAGGATTACGAGTAGTAGAGGACATTATTAGGTTTATAATTGATGATCCTGACCTGTCCTCACAGATAAAATCTGCAAGGCATGAAATAATTGACATAGCTAAGCAGTTACCTATAAATGATGATGATCTATTATCTGCTCGTGATAGTGTTGGTGATGTCGGCATTGAAATTAGATCAAATTCAGAAGATAGTCGCACAAGCATTTGTCAGATAGCGTATGCAAATATTAGGCGGGCGCAGGAATCAATGAGAGTTCTTGAAGAATTATCAAAGCTTTATAATGCCGATGTTGCCTTAAAATTTAAAAAACTGAGATTCAAGCTTTATGATATAGAAAAGCAAGTTTTTTCAAGTTTAAGAAAAGAAAGAGGCGATATTTAATGACACAATTAGAATATGCACGTATAGGAAAAATAACTTATGAGATGGAGTCTGTCGCTGATCAAGAGGGACTGTCGCCAGAATATATAAGATCAGGTGTCGCAGATGGGAGCATAGTTATTCCACATAATATAAAACGAAAAGGCATCAAACCTTGTGGTATTGGAAAGGGACTTAGAACAAAGGTAAATGCGAATCTTGGCACATCACCAGATCAGTTAAGTTTAGAAAATGAGATGAAAAAACTTGAGGTCGCAATCAAATATGGTGCAGATACCGTTATGGATCTTAGCACAGGAGGCGATCTTGATGAGATAAGGAGATGCTTTTTAGATAAATCTCCGATAGTTGTCGGCAGTGTCCCTATATATAGTGCTGCGGTTTCTGCTGTCCGAAATGAAAAATCCATTGTAGAGATGACTGATGATGATATATTTTATGCAATAGAGCGACATGTTTCTGATGGAATTGATTTTATCACTGTCCATTGTGGAACGACTCTGGAAGTCCTAAAAAGGCTTCAATCTCAGGGCAGGGTCGCTGATGTTGTTAGCAGAGGAGGGGCTTTTCTTATTGAGTGGATGATCTACAATGAGCAGGAAAATCCCCTTTATGAACAGTTTGACCGTTTGCTTGAAATTGCAAGAGAATACGATGTAACATTAAGTCTTGGTGATGGCTTGCGACCAGGATGCCTTGCCGATGCCACTGATAGACCACAAATTCAAGAGCTTATTATACTTGGCGAATTAGCAGATCGCGCTCGCAAAGCTGGTGTTCAAACGATGATTGAAGGTCCTGGTCATGTCCCACTTAACGAGATTGAAGCAAATATAATGCTTGAAAAAAAGCTCTGCAATGGTGCACCGTTCTATGTATTAGGTCCTTTGGCGACAGATATTGCACCGGGATATGATCATATAACATCTGCAATAGGGGGAGCAATCGCAGGAAAAGCTGGGGCTGACTTCTTATGTTATGTTACTCCTGCGGAACATCTATGTTTGCCAACTATTGAAGATGTCAAAATGGGAGTCATTGCATCAAAGATAGCTGCTCATGTCGCTGATCTTGCAAAGGGGATAAAATCTGCGTATGAACGGGACGCTAATATGGGTAAAGCGAGAAAAAATCTTGATTGGGACGCACAGGCAGAGTTATCTATTGATCCAGAATTGGTAATGGAGATTAGAAGCAAAAACCCGTCATCAGAAAAAGAGGCATGCACTATGTGTGGTAAATTCTGTGCTATGAAAGGTGTTAGGGAATATCTATCAGCGTCGCGAAAATAGAGATGAAATATGATATAGCCACAAAAGTTATTATTAGCAATGCAATAGAATCTATTTTGACAAAATTTCTCGGTATTGACTTTAGTTCAGTTGAAGAAATTAAGGAAATTCCAGAAGAAACCGTCAGTCTTAAGAGGAGCGATTATCCATTTCAAATAACGAGAAAAAATGGGCAAAAGGAGATAATTCTGCTTGAAATCCAAACTAATTTTAGTCGTGAATTTGTTTTGCGATTGCTTGATTATACTGTCCGCTTTATGCTTGATTATGATCTAAAAGTGATACCATCGGTCTTGCTTTTTAATCCATCAAAAGATGCAACAGGAATTTATAAAGACGACATTATCACATTTAATTACAACCCGATAAAACTTTGGGAACAGAAACCAGAGCATTTTCTCAACGACGTATGGCTTTATCCTTTTTTGCCTTTAATGGAAAATGGGTTGAGGTTTCTCAATGAAATTGAAAGAAATGTTTATCAAAGCACAGAACTGGATATACACGAAAAAGCGGACATTCTCACGGCTACTGCCATATTTACTGGTATGAGAGACAAAAATCTGTCAATAGAATTTATAAAAAGGAGGCGAGATATAATGATAGAATCACCAGTATATGAATATATTAAAGAAGAAATTTGGGGCGAAGCCTTGGAAAAAGGATTAGAAGAAGGATTACAGAAAGGATTACAGAAAGGATTACAGAAAGGATTACAGAGAGGATTACAGAGAGGATTACAGAGAGGATTACAGAGAGGGAAAAAAGAAGGAAAAAAAGAAGGACTTCAAGAGGCAATATCCCTTGGGTTAGAGATAAAATTTGGCGTTGAAAGCCTCAAATTGATGGATAAAGTTTACAAAGTTAAGTCTATAGCAAAGCTGGAAATGATAAAAGAAGCAATTAGAAAAGCGAATAGTATAGATGAAATTAAGAATCTCTTAAAATAAATGAGAATATGTATTATTATACCCGGATATAATGAATCTCGATCAATAGGTAAAGTTGTTGCCAATGCTCGCAAGATCATTGATGATATTGTAGTCATAGATGACGGCTCAAAGGATAATACCGCTCAGATTGCACAAGACGCAGGGGCTTATGTCATTAAACATGAAGTTAATAAAGGAAAAGGTGCCGCTTTGCGAACTGGATTTCAATATGCAATAGATCACAGTTACGATGCAGTAATTACAATGGATAGCGATGGACAGCATGATCCTGATGATATACCGAATTTCTTATATTCACTTGATAAGATCGGCTCTGGAATAATCATCGGCACAAGAATGGGCGATATATCCACTATGCCTTTAATTAGAAGATGCACGAATAAATTAACATCTTTCACCGCATCAATGATCGCACATCAAAAAATAGAAGATAGTCAATCCGGATTTCGCCTCATTACAACTGACGTCCTTAAAACTGTGAAACTTGAAACCGCTGGTTTTGAAACAGAATCAGAGATATTAATAAAAGCTTCAAAAGCAGGATTTCGCATTATATCTGTCCCAATAAAAACTATTTATGGTGAAGAGAAAAGCAAGATCAAACCGATGAGAGACACATATAAATTTCTGCGGTTATTATTCAGGAGTTTGCGCTGGTGATAATACTTGTTACTAACGATGATGGCATAAATTCAACAGGATTGAAAACATTAGCTAATGCTATGGGTGAGATTGGCGATGTTTTTGTCGTCGCTCCTGATAGACAACGAAGTGCAGTCGGATTGTCCGTTACACTTGATCAGCCATTAAGAATTGAAAATTTAGGCAATAAAAAATATTCGGTTAATGGTATGCCTGCGGATTGTATTGAACTTGCACTTCATAAGTTAATGCAAGTCCCTCCTGACCTCATAATTTCTGGTATTAATCATGGGCAAAATATAGGATATGACATTTATCATTCTGGCACTGTCGGTGCTGCAATTGTAGGGACGATGTTTGGCATCCCATCAATAGCTATATCAATTGCCAATAGTTCACATAAAATTCACTATGAAACCGCAGGAAAAGTGGCGATAAAAGTTGTCCAAACAGTTGTTGAAAAGGGCTTGCCAAAAGGGACGCTTCTTAATGTAAATGTTCCAAACTTACCTTATTCTAAAATCAAGGGAATTGATGTCACTCGGCATTGTAATGCCACTTATGATATTGAAATCCATGATCGCAAAGACCCAAGAGGGAAAGACTATTATTGGGTCGGTGGTGCATTTCAACTATGCGGAGATCATTCAAAAACCGATTTAGAAGCCATTAATAATGGCAAAGTTTCCGTAACTCCGCTCCATCTTGATCTTACAGATTATAATATGATGAAAATGATGTCTGATTGGTTTACAAATAGTCATTAGTTTTCAATTTTCAAATATAAGAAAGGGATTTATGATCACACATATTATCAACTTTTTAGCAAACATTGTCATTAAAGTCATTGGTTATATAGGTTATGGTGGAATTTTTGGGCTTATGTTAGTTGAGAGTTGCGGAATACTTATGCCATCGGAGGTGATCATGCCCTTTTCTGGATTTCAGGTCGCTTTGGGAAACATGAACTATTGGATAGTTACACTTATGGGAGGACTTGGCAACTTAGCTGGTTCTGCTATTGCTTATTGGATAGGAATGAAGGGAGGGCGTCCTTTGGCAGAAAAATATGGAAGATATATACTAATCTCTAAACACGATTTAGACATTGCAGATAGATGGTTCACTAAATATGGAGAATTGACGGCTTTTTTTGGTCGTCTCATGCCTATTATCAGAACGTTTATATCTTTTCCTGCTGGAATAGCGAAGATGAACTTCTTTAAATTTTGTATTTACACCTTAATTGGATCATTGATATGGTCAGCAATATTTGCGTGGTTTGGCGTAAAGTTAGGCGAAAATTGGACGCTTATTCGCGAAAAGCTACATAATTTTGATATGGCTATTGCTATTATTATCATTCTAGCAATCATTTTGTATATATGGCGACATGTCAGAATTTTACGTGCTGAAAGATAAAGTTCTTTGGAATTTAAGTTTTTTAATATATTTTATAATTATGATTGATTGTAGAAAATTGTCTAGAAATTTATAATATGAATACAATATGATATGAACACAATTGGAATAATCGCTAACTTAACAAAAGATGGTGCAACAAAAGTCGTCGCAGAAGTGTCAAACTGGCTGAACGATAAAGGTATAACTACGTTAATAACAAAAGACTGCTCTGCTAACATAGATTCCGATCAATGCCTAATAATGGAAAGTAAAGAGATCGTCCAAAAAGCTGATGCACTCATCGTATTCGGCGGTGATGGAACTATTCTGAGTGTGTCACATATTCCAGGTGTCACAAGGCTACCTATACTACCGATAAATATGGGCGGTCTTGGCTTTTTGACAGAAGTTGGGCTTGATGAACTATATACTACACTTGAAAAAGTCCTTGACGGTAATTACCAGTTAGACGAGCGTATGATGCTCAGGGCAAAAATCATTAATCCAAATACAAATGAAGCAGAAATTGAAAGAACTGCCCTCAACGATGCGGTTATCAACAAGGGCGCATTTTCAAGGATGATATGGTTAGAAACCTATATTGATCAGGAATATGTGTCCACTGTCAATGGTGATGGTATTATAATTTCTACTCCCAGCGGATGTACTGCCTATTCGTTATCTGCTGGAGGTCCTATTGTCTGCCCTAATCTGAATGTATTTATCATAACATATATATGTCCTCATACGCTTTCGTTTAGACCGCAAATAGTGCCAGCAGAATCTAAAATATCAGTTATTGTAAAGTCATTGCATTCTAATATACTTTTAGCGATAGATGGTCAAGAAGGATTTGATCTTGAACCAAACTCGATCATTCAAATAGATAAAGCCCCTGAAACTATTAAACTTATAAGATCAGAAAAGAGAAGCTATTACGAAATACTCAGGACAAAACTTAAATGGGGCGAAAGCATGAAAAGTTTTTAATATATTTTTAATATATAAAGAGTTTCTAATATAAAATCTGAGAATTCTGAAAACCAGTTAAATCCAATTATCATAAGGATTAGAAAGCCATATAAAAATGAAAATGCTCCACATTTGTCATTCCCGTGAAAACGGGAATCCAGAAAAATCATAACAAAGA
>DTPJ01000312.1 GCA_011334435.1 Candidatus Poribacteria bacterium
AGCTTCGGTTTTGCCATTATTATAACTCCTTTCATAATTTTAATTATTGTAACCCCTGTCCATATTTAACAACTAATTTGCAATGAATTGCCATAAACCCAAAATTGAAAACCATTAATAATTTAGCATAATTTATATAACATTGCAACAGTTTTCCAAAAAAGACAGAAATTCTCATTTTACTGATTGAAAATTTCCGAAATTATGCGATTTTTCTTGACAATGGTAAATGTATTTGATATTCTGATCTTGACGTAAAAGTTGCTAATGGTGTTTTGCAAATCAATCGTGTCTTAACAACCTGTTGGAGGACCTTAAATGAAAAGAATTGGCTTATTTATAGTTTTTTCACTGATGTTTGGGATTGTGGTATCTGCTTATACTGCTAACCTTGATGATTTCAATGGAACTACTCTTGGCAAGATGTGGACAGTGCGCGATCCTGCGAAGAAGTCTACAATAACATTGTCAGGCGGAATGTTGGTATTAGACCTAAAAGCTGGCGCTGATATGTATATAAAAGGTGTTGACGGTGGCGTTATGCTTCTCACTAATCCGCCCGATCTGAATAATTTTTCAGTTGAATTAATGATTAATCCCGTTGTAAAAGGTGCAACTCAGGCTCCCGCTTGTCATGCAGGAATTGTCTTTTTCAACGAAACAGCTTGGGCATATAGCGCTTGGGGTCCCTATGCTAACACGGACATTCGTCTTGAAGATTGCGTCGGAGCATCTTATCGCTGGCGAGCAGATACAAAGGTCGGTATTGATACTACAAAAGTGGCAATTGATAAAGATGTATATCTAAAAGTTACAAAGACTGGTGACACGCTTGAATTCTTCGCAAAAGGGTCTGCTGGTGACCAATGGGTTTCTGGTGGAACAGATAGCAAACTCGGACCAAATTATGTCAAGGGCAAATATCAGATCGGTATTATCGCAAAAAGCTGGGGCGGTTCAGTTGATACTACCTTTGGTTTTGATTATTTCAACGTCCCCGAACTTGCTGCAACATCAGTTGCATCACAAGGCAAACTTACGACAACTTGGGCTACCTTGAAAAGATAATCTAAATGTAATTAGAAAGTTATTTGTAAATTGTCCAAAGTTTAACAAATATTACAAGAAAAAATAAAATATAGGAGGAGAGTTAGAGATGAGAAAAACAATCTTGGTTTTTGTATTATTAGCGATGTTTTGTCTTCCATATATTATCTATGCAGCTAATTTAGATGATTTCAACGGCAATACACTTAATAAAATGTGGACATACAGAGATCCGAAAGGTAATGGGAAATATACAATTAAAGATGGTAAAATGACTCTTGATCTGAAAGCTGGTGCAGATATGTATATTCAAGGCGTTGATGGCGGAGTATGCTTCCTAATGGACCCGCCCAATTTGAACGATTTTAGCATTGAAATGATGGTAAATCCTGCTGTTAATGGGACAATGCCTCCTGCTTGCCAACCAGGTCTATTATTTTTCAATGAAGCTAAATGGGCATATAGTATCTGGGGCCCCTATGCTAACACAGACATTCGCCTTGAAGATTGTATAGGAGGAAGTTATCGCTGGCGAGCAGATGCAAAAGTTGGTATAGATACAAACCAAGTGGCAATTGATAAAGATGTATATCTAAAAGTTACAAAGACTGGTGATAAACTTGAATTCTTCGCCAAAGGCTCAAAAGATGATAAATGGCTATCAGGTGGAACAGATACTAAGCTTGGTCCGAACTATACCAAAGGGGATTATAAAATAGGGATTTGCTTCAAAAGCTGGGGCGGTTCAGTGAACAGCACTTTTGAGGTTGACTATTTTGACATTCCCGAATTGCCTAAAGCGGTTAGCTCAACGGGAAAACTCGCTACAACATGGTCAGCAATAAAAATATAGTGCCTATTAAATGTCCCTTGCGGAGGAGGATAAATCGGAATTTATGTTATGGA
This sequence comes from Candidatus Poribacteria bacterium, assembly GCA_011334435.1. GTDB lineage: Bacteria > Poribacteria > DTPJ01 > DTPJ01 > DTPJ01 > DTPJ01. The sequence goes on from DTPJ01000312.1 coordinate 1,954, forward strand.
TATAAAAAAAGAAGTTAACGCAAAAGGTATTGTAATACAGGCGCAAGCGGGCATATATTTTGTCAAGACCTGTGACGGACAAGTTGTTGAATGTATCCTCAGAAAAAAACTCAAACGCGAGTTTATGACCGAAGACAATAAATTTCTATACACTGATCCTGTTGCTGTCGGCGATGAAGTTGAGATCACAATAGCAGAAGGGGAAAAGGGAGCTATTGATGAAATTATGCCGAGAAAAACCAAAATCTCCCGCATGGCAGCAGGACCAGTCCCCGTAGAACATGTTATTGTAGCTAATGCCGATCAGATGATCATTATGATGTCAGCGAAATTACCCCCCTTCAAACCTCGCCTTCTTGATAGATTACTCATAGTTGCCGAAGCTGGTGATCTTGAACCGATAATTATAATAAACAAAATGGACTTACTAAAAAATAAAGAAAAATCTGTATTATACGAACAAGCCAAAATATATCAGAACATCGGATATAAAGTGCTTTATATAAGCGCATTAAACCGCGAAGGTATAGATGAAGTTATAGATATTATGAAAGATAAAATGTCCGCTATAATAGGGCATTCGGGAACAGGAAAAACAACCCTTATCAAAGCAATTCAACCTAATCTTGACTTAAAGATCAATGAAGTCAGTCTAAAAACACAGAGAGGAAAGCATACTACAACAAACGTTAGACTTTATGACTTAGATTTTGGCGGTTCTATCGTAGATACACCCGGAATACGCGAAGTTGGACTTTGGGATGTGTGGCAAAACGAATTAGACCTATACTTCCGTGAATTTCAGCCATATATCGGAAAATGCAGATTTAGCGACTGCTCGCATTTGACCGAACCCGGCTGTTTAGTCATATCTGCCCTTGAAAAAGGGACTATACACAGATCAAGATATGATAGCTATGTCAAACTTCGCACAACAAAAGATGATAACGATTGAGAATTGTTAATCGTTATTAATTTTCCATACCTGCTATGATAAAAAAAGCGAAATCAATTCAAGAAATCTATGATGAAGTCAAAGGCTATGACCTTGTTTTGACGGTAGATGCACCACTGCGGACAGCATTGGATAGGCTACTTAAAAAACCTATGCTTGGGACATGGGCAATGACACCAAAGGAACTTGCGGTAAAGTATGCTCCCCTAACTATCGGCAGATCAGTAAGAAGCAAATTTGATGCTATCGTTGAAATATCCCGCCGACTTCGTATAAGCATCAAGCAGATTCATTATTACGTGGATCAATTGCTTAATCTATGGGAAATAAACGGCAATCTTGATAATATTTACGAGTCTCTAAATGATGAAGGGCGATCCGTTTTCAATCTTCTAAAAAAATTTCCGACTGTCAATCTTGCGATGAATAGATTTGACCCATCGCTTATTGATAAAAATAGGATAGCAGTCATAGGGCTTGACTTTTTCACTAAACTTGATAAATCTGTCTTGCCACATAATTTTGACGCAATTGATATTTTTAAAGACGAAACTTATGATCTATCAAACTTCTATGCTTTTTCCAGTGAAAACGACCTGATTGATCGCCTTGTGAGCATGATCAATGAAGGTAACGCCAATGATTTAGCCATTGTGCTTGATCCTGAAAGCTCGTATTTGCCGCTGATCAGATCAAAACTCAAAAATAAGGGCATACCTATAACTATCAAGGAATATCTTAAAGATCATTTTCAGGTCAGGAATTTTTTGGCTTTAATCAATCTCGGACTGAACCATACAAATCTCACAGTTAAAGAGATCGCCCATTTTGCAGACACGTTTTCCTTTGACGTTGATGTTGATAAACACAGCTTCTTCTTGTCTGAATATCTTTTATCGGATACTGACAATCAAGGATTGATGGAATTCTGCAACTTACTTGACAATGTTACAAATATGACATATAAAGAGGTGATTGATCGGCTGTCAGAGAGAAATATTACTTTGCCTTATGAACTTTCAGATATTATCTATCAGTTAAATCTTACAAATAGAAGAATAGATTTTGAATCTTATGCAGAACTCACATATTGTATTGAAAACATGGAAATAGAGATTGATACAAACAAAAACGGCGTGCTTTTAGTTAGCTGTAAAAGCTCCGCTTATGTTGACAGACCTGTTTGCTTTTATGTCGGTTTGGATACTTCATGGGATAGAGAAAGCAAATCTGAAACTATTGACAATGACGTAGAAGAAAAGAAGGGGATTGATCTATTTCAAATTCTAATTCAACAAGGAATGATAAGATATTATCTCGTTTCAACTATTAAAGACAATCAACCAGTGATACCATGTTATTATTTCAATATGCTTTTCGGCAGGGAGATAGGCAGTTTCACAAGTGATCCAATATTTAATGCTCAAAGGATAAGAAATAGCCAGAACGCCGATGAAAAAATGCTTCTTAAAGATAATGTTAAAGTAGAAAAAAATGCTATATTCAAATATTTTTCTCAAAGCAGGTTAAACGATTTCGTTGCTTGCCCAAAACGATATATGTATGGAAACCTCACTTTTTCTGAACAGAAGGATTTGATTTTGAAGGGCAATCTTTTCCACGAGTTTGCCTCGTTTTATATTATACATCCAGATGTCTTTAAGAAATTGGGAATTGATTTTTTCGTTGATTATATGATCAGAGAATACAAAAAAATGGTAGATGATGCAGTCCTTGATATAGAAAGATCAAAGTTTAAAGTAGGTCTAAAAAACCTCTGTTCGTATATTGATTCGCTTTCTATTGACAAAGATATAAATCTTCCTTCTCATGTTAAAGCGGATAAGGAAAATAGATTTATAAAACTATTAGGGCTGACAAGCGAAGGCACAAATACTGAGCTAAAATTTGTAGATGATGAAATACATATTGATGGGATATTTGACCTTATGGTAAACAATGTAACTATTGTAGATCATAAATCTGGGAATAAGCCGAAATCCAGATCAGAGATTGTAAAGAAATCGCACACTCGCCCAAAAGATGAACCTGATTATCAGGCAAAATTATATATTCTTGAAATGCGAAGAAATAATCCGAGCGATCTTGAATTTATATATAACTATTTTATGGCAGATTACGAGAATGTCATAGATGGCAAGAACGATGTTACAGGCGAATTAGTAACGATTAAATACTATCATAAAGATTTCAATGAATTTATAACAACGACCGATGGTATTGAACTCCTATCATCAACATCAGACAGTAGGAAAGGTATTATAGAAAAGATTGGACATAATAATATAATGCAATTCTTTATGGAAAATCCTATCCCTCGTGAGATGCAGTTTGATAGTGATCTATTACTGAACAGTGATTATCGCGAGCGTTTTTGTAGTTATCTGTCCAATTTCGTTAATAGCAGAAGCAAAAATATTTCTGAAAATATAGCGGACATACTCAAAGGAATTGTAATGATTAGAAATGCTAATGCTCCTAATATAAAAACCGTCTATTTTTTCAAAGATGACATAGATGAATTTGAGGAATTCTTGACCGAAAAATATAATGAAGTATTATCATATATTAACGACAATTTCCCGTTTAAACCAATAAATAGAAATAGCTGTGATGAATGTAACTATTCTGACATTTGTCTGAGACGTTATAAAACTTGAACAAACTAATTTTAAAAGAAGGCTTTATAACTGGTCTTGATATATTTTAATAAACCAGAGCGGAAAATGAGAAAAAAAATTTTATTATATTTAATTTTCTTTATATTGATTGAGTGTTTTATTTTGGGGAAATGTTATTCCGCTTTTATGGATAGCTATCTCGGCGCTAGGTCTATGGCTATGGGTGGTGCATATACCGCAATTGCCGATGATGCAGATGGTGGACTGGTAAATCCCGCGGGATTAAGCATGATAAAGGGACGACAGCTTACAGCTACGACTGCGATCTTGCATATTGGACTTGATGATGAATCAATGATCTCGCAAAATATCGTTGGTTATGCACATAAGGCAGATTTTGGATCAATAGGTGGCGTCTGGAAGCGATTTAATGCGGGCGATCTTTATTATGAAAATGTGTTAGTTTTGTCATGTTCAAGATTAGGAAGCCTTTATTTTTCAAAAGGAGATAAAAACAGACCAAAAAATATCTCCTATGGTGGAAGCATAAAGCTTTTAAATTGGGATTCTGCACCAACTATTGACTCAACTGGAAGAACAGTAGAGGATTTATCAGGTTGGACAGGCATAAACTTTGATCTTGGATTTGTGATTTTTCCCTCTGTAAACACACCTGTTGCTATATCGTTTCAAAATATAAGGAAGTCCTATGTAAATTCAAAATCATCAAATATAGATGAAAAACTGCCAATGGTGACAAGAATGGGCGTTGCTGCAATTGGAGAAAACACTACTTGGGTGATAGACCTAATCCTAAAACAAGGGGAGATTGACCTTAAAATCGGATTAGAGAGAAAATTTTATGATGGTGATGTCCTTGTCAGAACGGGGATAGCTTTGGAGAATCTCGCTTGGGGTATGAACTACACGATTGGTGCAGGGTATAAACTAAGCGAAAAAACGAGAATTGATTATGCGTTTATGTATCCCGTAAATAATATATTAGAAACTTTCGGAAGCCATAGAGTATCTATTGTATATAATTTTGGTGATAATCAGTGATTTATATATTGAGAAGTTGTCATAAAATACAAGAGTAAATTATTATGGGCATCAAATCTTTAATAATTCATATATTAAGAAGGACAAGAGAGGATTTTAAAGTCTCTTCGCTATTCATCGTTTGTGCTTTTATCTTGCTGTTCTTTATATCACAACTTGCAGATTGTGCTGTTTATGATCCATTAGGAAACAAAATATTTGAAGGTAGCGGAGAATCACTTTATACAATAGATGCCACTTATGGTCTAATAGAAGGTGACTCTGAAACCACACGTGCAAAGAAATTCCGCGAGGTGCTTAGCGGTGCCACTTATGTTGGATTTCCTATCGGTGATCCAAGAGACCCTGGAAGGTTAACTCATATTATCGGTGTGGGAAGTTTTCCAACGGTTTTCTCCTCTCTAACATTAAGTCAAAGACAATCAGATGCGATAGGCTGGAGTTTAATTTTCCCTAGTTCAAGAGGAAGAATAACGACATTTATATCAAAACTTACAAGTTCAAGCCTATCAAATGAAGATAAAAAGATAATAACAACGTCAGATTGGTATATGATCGGAATTCGCGGAGAAGCTAATCTTGGTGTCTGGGACATCAGTGTCAACGATTATAAATTTTCTATGCCTTTTCCAAAATTAGGCATTGGATATGCGAATAAATATTTCACTAACTATACTCTAAACAGAACAAGCAATCCATTTAGCGGGGTTGTAGAACATAATCCGCCTGAGTTTTTATATCTGAAATTCAAGGACGGATCGCCTGAAAATCCAGATGGCGCCAAAGTATTCAGAGTTAAACTTTGGATTAATGGACGATTAGAATATAACTTTGCCTCTGGAAGAGAGCCTCCTGGTGTCTTAATAGACCCCGGAAAAAGCCTTGATGATGGTCAGTCACGTTGGGTAGATAATGATGGTTACTTTATATATCGCTTCTTTATTCCTAACTCATCAGAGACCGAATCTGCGAAATTTGAATTAGATATTGCTAATGATTATGTTGTTGAATTGTCCGCTGATGGCGAAACGTATAGGACAGTTTTAAGTGCGGAAGGCAACGTAACTGATGAGTCAAATAGACGATGGGAATCTTTTTATTATGGAGAGAGTTTAGGGAAATCAACGCTTGGTGTGGATATGAGCATGACCCTATTTGGCATAGCACTTAAAGCAGAAAGGTCATGGCTTCTGCAAAACTGGCAATTTCCATCTTATAAAGGCAAACGTAGTCATGAATCTGCTTCTGCTTGGTTTATTGATGCCAACCGTCCTTGGGGTCCGCTTATGCTTGCTGGCGAATATACATATATAGGTCCCTTTTATAATGCCTCTGATTTCGTCGCTGCAAACGATTATGGCGGAACATATCTTGATCCTTCTGAGCCTTTTTTGCCAAAAGTTGCCACTGAAGATGATTTAGATGGTGATAACGTAAAGGATTGGGAAGACGATTTCCTTTTATTCAGAAGAGACCCACCAAAATTTAGACTTGGACTAAGCAGAGAGTTCATGGATTTTAACAATAATGGCATTCCTGACAATATGGAAACACGAATTAAACCCCATTATCGTTTTGATTACGAAGAAGGCTCAAAAGGCTATCAGCTTTACACAAGTCTTGCAGTGCCTTTTCTTAAAGGGCTTTCAGTTGAACCGGGATACTATAAAAAAAGTATGATCTTGGATAAAAAAAGCTCCAGAGTTTGGTATAATCTGGCAAGTTTTATTCCAGAGGATATTCCAAATTTCGGGACTGTGCAACTTAGATTTTTGACCAAAAGATCACATGATATTATCCCTGATGATACCGCAGAGAGAAAAGACAACCTTGCATTACAGAATTCATTAAGCAATATTGTCACATTTATTGCTGATTATAAAAGAGTCAATGATCTAACCTTGACGACGAAGTTCAAGTATCAATATGATGTTGATTTTTACGGCAAACGACGGGTCATTGATACGATATTGATCAATCAAGTCAAGTATGTAATTCACTTGGGAGAAAATACAACTGTTTCGCCTGCTTATAGAAACGATAAAACCATAGGTTACACATCGCCGAGGTCAGAAAAAACATCAATTGATGCGGTCCGACACGCTTATATCATTCAAGTCGTCCACACAGTCAGCGAATTTCTTAAAGTGAGTTCAGGCTTTCAGTATCTCAAATATCAAGACTTGAAAAATCCGCTCCAAAATTATAACAGGAGGGTAGCATTCCTCGCATTAGCCTTAAATGGGACAATATCGGGGAAAAATATGGGGATGCTATCAAGTTTGGATTATGTGACGCATGACTTGTCAAAGTTGATAGGTGGTAGCCAAAAAAGCACGAATATAACTGTAAGACTATTCTTATTATAATAGAAGATGAGGAATTACCCATACCAAGTTCAAAGGTTCAGACTAAGAAAAAGTGAAAAAAGAATGGACGTAAAGCACCAATTCCACGTCATTCTGAGATCAAACCGACTCTTTGTGATCTGATCCGAAAACAGCTAAAATTGAAATAAAAGGCACTGACTATGGATTTACGGACGATAAT
>DTPJ01000544.1 GCA_011334435.1 Candidatus Poribacteria bacterium
GTTATTTAATAACAACAGATATATTGAGATATTCATAGGACGGCAGAAATGAAAATTTGTGTAGTTACCCAACAGGTCGGCAAAGTTTATAGTGGCCCCGGAGTCCACTCGAATAATCTGATACGAGGCCTGATTAATGATGGAAACAACGTATGGGCGGTTGCACCAGAGAAACAGCGTCCTGAAGATTGTTCGGGATTTCATTTTGTTGGTGTGCAGCAGCCCTTAATAAACAACAATCAAGCTCGCTGGTTTTTCCTAAGTTTGAGTTTTGCAAGGGCGATAAAGCAATTAGAGCAAAGTCAAGATTTTTCCATTATGCATTTCACTGATGCCCGTGAAGCCCTTTTTTATCATCCTTCTGGTCCCGCATTAGGAAATCTTAATGATACCTATTCAGCTGATCTTCGCCCTCTTTCTTTCTATCGTCGGCATTTTAATGATTGGCTAGTGCGTTGGGCGTATTATGGGATAAACCGTCAATTCGAGCGTTTGGCACTGAAAAGGTTATCATACATTCTAGCTAACAGCAAATATACAGCACTTGTGGCTCAAATAAAGTATCCTGAAGTAGCATCTAAAATAGAGGTTTGTTATAAAGGTGTAGATTGGAGAAAATATTTACCTGTTATCGAGTTGAGGAAAAATAATTCACCTCATACACCTCGTGTATTATTTGTCGGTGGAAATATGCAAAGAAAGGGTATTCGCACTTTGATACGGGCTGCCCCTTTTATTATTAAAAAATTACCTGAAACAGCCTTTTTAATTGTAGGTGAAGACCCCGCCATACCTTTATATAAAAAAATGGCACATAGATTGGGAGTCGGTGAATATTTCAATTTCTTAGGCTGGAAATCCCAGGAGGAGTTGATAACGATTTATGCTCAATCGGATGTTTTTGTAATGCCATCAATTTTTGAAGCTTTTGGATTGGTATTCCTTGAGGCAATGGCATCTGGATTACCGGTTATTGGAACGCGGGTGGGAGGTATTCCGGAAATTATCGAAAATAATAAGAATGGTCTTCTACTTCCACCTGAAGACACTTTTTCTTTAGCGGAAGCAATTGTAAAATTAATTGTAGATAAAAAGTATTGGAGACAACTTTCAATGAATGCGCTCGAATCTGTTCGCCAATATTCAGTAGAGACTATGTTAGAAAATATATATAAGATATATAATAACTTAATTCAAAATAAGTATCTTTTTTATAGCGATGCTTATGGCAAATATTAGTTCAATAAATAATTCCCGATGTCGATTATGCGGCAATTTATCATTGAAACTGTTTTATCGACTAGAAACTGGCAAATATATAAAATGTAATAAATGCGGTTTAGTATCAGTTGACCCTCTTCCAGATGCAAACTATATTTTCAATAGAGCGACGATGTGGGCAAAAGAATTTCATGCAAAACCCGAGAAGGTAAATCAGGTATATTCTAGACACTTCCAGGAAATTGCATATAACGAGTATCTGCAAATGGCTGGCCAATTTAGATCAAACGGGCGATTATTGGATGTTGGATGTGGTATTGGAGGCTTTATCGACGCAGCAAGCCATTGCGGGTGGGATTCTTATGGGATAGATATTAGCAATTCTGTTCGTATACCTCAATCAAAAGGTCTAAAAGCATTTCAGGGATATATAGAAGAGATGAATTTTATGGATAATTATTTTGATGTGATTACTATGTTCGACGTTATTGAACATATTGTTGATCTAAATTCTTTGATGAGCAGTGTTCGAAGATTGTTACGTCCTAACGGAGGTTTAATTATAGTAACGCCAAATATAAAGTCACTAACGTCTCGTCTTCTTAGATCAAAATGGCAAGCCGTAGAGCCAGAAGATCATTACTCTTTATTTTCTTCATCGGCCTTGGAGTTCCTAGTAAACAAATATGGCTTTGTGACAAAAAAATTATTAGCTTATGATATCAATATTTATGATATTAAATATATATTTATGCCATACTTACGTTCTATAGAAGAAAGAAAACAACGTCAAAAAGAACGTCGAATATTAATTGAAAGAGTTGTGAACAACCCATCCTTATTATATATAAGGAACAATATTAATAGATTATTATCATTATTGATGATGGGTGAAAGATTGATTATTGTCGCGAAGAAAAATGTTCAATAATGGTTTTATTAATAATTTCTGCTAATTTTGACGATAGGACTTCGGAACTGGCTTTTTGTCTAAACGTTTGAAAGGCATTCTCCCCTAACATTTTTAATATATTTGGATTATCGATAAGATATTTAATGGATTCGGCAAGAGCATAGGCGTCATTCATTGGACAAAACCAAGAATCAAATCCATGGGTCAGGAGCTCATGGTTGGCAGGATTTTCTCCGACGATCGTTGGTTTTCCCATTGATATACATTGAAAAGTCTTACTAGCAATGACACGGCTAGCTTTTTCCGATGAACCGAAATGGCCTCCTAGACACACAGTCGCTTCCGAAATATGAAATGGTAAAATTTCGAGGGCAACAGGTTCAATAAGCTCTACGTTCTGTAATTTAAATTTATTCGCTGAAAACAATTTAAGTTTCTTAAGCGGGGCAATAATACGAAATTTAATCCCATACTTATTAAGGAGATCTGCTGATTGTAATATTATTTCAATGCCATGGAGTTTCAATAATGTCCCGTAAAAAAGAACCAAATTATCTTTGGATACATTTGAATTTGTAGGATGGAAAATATCTTCGTCGCAGCCTACAAATAGAATGTCTATTTTATCCTTTGGAACCCCCAAAGTCTCAGAGAAGTAGTGCGCATGTGTTTCGGTATCCAAAATAATGCGAGAAGCTCTATCACAAGAGGCATGGTCTACCCATTTAGCAATTCGACCGAAAATTGAATTGGGCGAAAACATATTTCTATCAAAACACAATGTATCATATGTTGATAGAAATGCATCAAAAAGGATTGGCTCATTAATTAGCCTTCCTGCAAACAGCATTATTAAGTGGCCATAAAATCCAATGAAGTATAAAGAAGGATTATTTAAAATCGCGTTTTCTATCATGCCTATAGTATTTAGAATTGATTGTAGAAGTATATTGCCCCTCCCCCTTCTTCTGCCAACGTATTTTATATTATGATATTTTAATAAGTACTTATATAATAAAGAATTCCGAGGATATTCCAATTCTCTGCCGGTAGTAAACAAAATGTCCACGATAATCTATTATAATGCTACCTAATAACAATCCGTGATAGGAGAATCCATATGAGAGAGGATTGGATAGGATTAGTACCAGCTGCTGGCAAAGGTCTTAGATTAAATTTGCCATATCCCAAGGAATTATATCCTGTTATAAGAAATAATCATTATAAACCTGTTGCTCAATTTGTAATTGATCAAATGGTGGGAGTAGGTATTAAACATATTGTTTTTGTTATAAATGAGACAAAACATCAATTAATAGGTTATTTCGGGAGTGGATCCAGATTTGGGTGTTCGTTCAGTTATGTTGTTCAAGAAGATATAGAGAACAATCAATCATCGACATCTCCAGGCCTTGGGATCGCATTGGATGCCGCATATCATTTGACAACTGGTAAAACGGTGTTTTTTGGTATGCCTGACACCATAATCCAACCCAAAAATATGTATAGACAATGCATGCCTTATTTGGCAGAATATGATTTAGAATTATGTTTATTTCCCACAGAATTTCCCAATAAATTTGGGATGGTGAGAAGAAATGAAGAAGGAAAAGTTCTGGAAATCATTGATAAGCCCCAAAAAACCGAATTAAAATATATGTGGGGAAGCATTGTCTGGAAAGCTCGATTTACAGAATATCTTCATCATAAAATAACCAGTGAGAAAGTTTATGATTTTGCCTCTATCATTAATCAGGCAATTCGTGATGGTTTGTCGGTGCATAGTACTATTATTGAGGATGGAGATTATATTGATCTCGGGACTTACACGGAAATCCTAGAACTTGACAAACGACTTCGAGACAACGAGTAAATATTAATCATGACTCCCTTTCCCGAATTGTCGATCATCATTGTCAACTATAACCAAAAAAAAGATACAATAGAATGCATACAATCTCTCATCAACGCAGGCGCTGGATATAATCAAATTATAGTTGTGGATAACGCCTCGACGGATGGGTCCATTGAAGCAATATATGAGAGATATAGAGATAATATACAAATAATCCATTCGAATATTAATAAGGGTTATCCATACGCACTTAATCTTGGAATACCAAAAGCTTTAGAAAATGGAGCGGAGTGGGTTTTAATGATTAATAATGACACAATTGTTGATAAAGACCTTATAAATCAACTGAATATAGCAAGACAAACACACCCAGAATTTAGCATAATAAGTCCAATAATATTGTATTATAACAATCCAGATCTCATTTGGTACCTTGGATATCGTATATTACCAGGTACTCTTATTGGATATGGCTCTTATCGAGGAAGAAAATTTACTTATAATCTACCCGAATATAAATCAGTTGATCTATTTCATGGGTGTGCAATGATGGTAAATCGCGATGTATTCAATAAGATAGGATTATTTGACGAATCACAACTAATATATGGTGACGATGCAGATTTTTCAATTAGGGCTAAACAAGCAGGTTTTAAAGGAGCTGTTGCAACGAGAGCGAAGCTATGGCATAAGGTCTCGGCAACCATGGGTCAACAAAATCCAAAGACAAGGTATTTAAAAATAAGAAATACAGTTCTTTTTTATCGAAAATATGCGCATGGTCTAACCAAGATTATTATGCAAATATTTACTCTTTTCAGGTGTTTAATTATAATGCTTAGAGACATATCAATGGGAAACTTCAAACTAATTAAACCGCTTTGGAACGGTTTGTTAGATGGATGGCGGGGGCAAGTTCTTAACCGATATTGAGCAAACATGTCAAATGCTTGTATTCTATGCGATTCCTCTAAATCAAAAGTAGTCGCTGAAATCCCAGATTTGTGGCTAGAGCGATTAGATAAAATATTCAAATATGTGCAATGTGAAAATTGTGGTCTTATATATCAATCACCCGGTTTATCAAGAGAACAATTGATGAAATATTATTCCTTTGAATATAGGCAAACGCAAGCAAAAAAAACATATTTTCATTGTATTGGTTTAAGGCGAAGAGCTAAAATAGTCACGGGCAATAGAAATCACGGCGTTTTACTGGACATAGGAAGTGGCAATGGGGAATTCATTCGATTTATGCGTGATAATTATAATTGGGAAGTTGTTGGATTAGAAATCGATTGTGAATTAGCAAAAACGTCCGTAAATTTACATCAATTAAAAGTGTTTTGTGGAACATTGGAAGAAGTTAATTTTAATAATAATCAATTCGATGCCATAACACTTTGGGACACTTTAGAGCATGTACCTGATCCGAGCAACACCTTGAAGGAAATAAGAAGGATCATTAAACCTGACGGTATTTTGATATTACGTTTGCCAAATTATGATAGTCGTGATGCTCGACTTTTCGGCAAATATTGGTGTGGCTTTGATTCTCCTAGGCATTTGTTTGTTTTTAATGAACGAACAATTAATGAATTACTTATGAAAGCCAACTTTCATGTGGAATACACACGTTCTGACATAGGAAGCTATCTCAATTTTATAAAAAGTATTCAGTTTTGGATGATAGGGATGGGTTTTAGTATCAATTTTAGACGCTTTTTTTTACGATTACTTAAAACACCCATTTCCCGATTGATAGGATTCGTTTTTATGGCGATCAAGGATGTTGGAGGAAAAGGAAGCGAATTGGTTGTTGTAGCATCTCCGTCCAAATAACTTTAACACGAAAGGTATTGGAAATGTCTTTTAAATCACGTAATTTATTGATAGTAGCCCGACGTTTGATGCCATCTATTCATTCAATTATCACCGATAAAAATAAACTTATCTTTACGGTTATAACTATAGTATTTACTTTTGTGATTTTGGGTTATCTCATTTTTTCTCAATGGCATATTCTAGTAACATATAATTGGAAACTTCGACCGATATACCTTGTTGTTGCTTTCGTTATCTATAGTCTCATTTTATTATTTAATACATTAACCTGGACAAGCATTATAAGAAATTTCGGTTCTAAGAAAGATTTTGGGATTCATTTTCGATCAACCACTATCTCTGCATTGGGTAAGCGGTTGCCGGGTACTTTTTGGTATGTCATATGGAGAGCACAACTTTATAAAGAAGAATTTACTGGGCCGGTCATTGCATATGCAAGTGGAGTAGAAATGGTGATAACTGTAATAGCGGCAATAATAATAAGCAGTATATTCGCCATACCTCTTATTCTTAAATATCAGTACAGTTTGTGGGTTATTGTGCTGATGTTGATCATATGCATCGTCGTATTACATCCAAAGATACTCGCTTGGTCTTTTAAAAAATTGAAACTCAATGTGGATCGAATTCCCTACAAATTTTATCTTTTCTGGGTCGGTCTCTACCTGATTATATGGTTGCTTGTGGGGTTGTTATTATTTTTATTTGGAAATTTTTTCTCAGATATCCCCATAAATGATTTACCTTATTTTATTGGCTCAACTGCATTAACAGGAGTGATTTCAAGATTATTACTCTTTTCCCCAAGCACATTTGGTTTTGGCGAAATAAGTCTTAGTTTATTACTCTCTAATATATTGCCATCTTCTTTTGCGGTAGTCATAGCTATTTCAAATCGTATTTTTATTATTTCATATGAATTAATTTGGGCATTAATATCCACACTTTCAACAAAATCCGAACTTCAATCACAAAACTAATATCAATTACTACCAAGGGATTATTGCTTTATATTCACTTCATTCATAATATAAAGTTAAAATGGTTTCGGATTTGATCATAAACGATGGAGGACAATATGAAAGCCGGACGATTTGTTCTAATTGTTCTATTCTTGTTAAGCCTGGTGAGTTTCAATACATCATCTTCAAAAGCCGAAGCATTTACGGCCTATGTATCAGGCATCACGATGCAAAACCTATCGGGTAGTTCGGCAGAAGTTACAGTATCTTATTATGATCAAACCGGTTCTTCAGTGACGAATACAACTGATACTATCGACCCTTATGGCGTTAAAGATTATGCTACTGTACCTACAAATACAGGATTTAAAGGATCTGTTGTAATTTCTTCTGACCAGCAAATTGGCGCTGTGAGCACCCTTCGTGGTGATAACAAGGGCCGTGGAGCTTATGTTGGTTATTCTTCGGGTAGTACTTCTATTTCTCTTCCGATTTTAATGAAGAATTGGGGATCAAGCTCATGGAATACCTGGGTCTCAGTACAAAATGTGGGTAATGAAGATGCTACTATAACTATGGATTACGCTGCATGCACGGGGACTTCAGATAAGAGCGTAACTGGTGTAAAACCATATACGATGGTGACCTTTAATCAAGCAACCGAAAGTTGTTTTACAAACGCAAAAGTATTAACCTCGGGTGTAATTACTAGCACGCAACCCATTGTGGCTGTTGTTGTTCAAGAAAGTTCTATAGTCAATTCAATGCTTGTTTCACCAGGCTTTTCTAGCGGTGATACTGCTCCTGTCATGCCTTTGATGAACTCGAACAATCCCGATACCACTGGATGGCGAACCGCGATCAATGTATTCAATAACGGGAGTTCTGACACAGATGTTACTATGACCTATATTAATGCATCCGATGGATCAACGTGTACCGAAACACAGACTGTGCCATCAAAATCTGCAAAGACTTTTGCCGGGAACAATCTCATTGTTGGCCCGCCTGCGGGAGTCACTACTAGTTGTACAATAGGGGCAAGGATTGTTGGATCGGCTTATATAAGTGGAAACAGTGCTAATCAACCTTTAATGGCCACAGTAAATCAGGATCGTGGAAGCCTGGCCAGCGCGTATGGGGCTCTATATCCATCAAGCGGTACGCCCAAAGTAGTGTTTCCTCAAATCCAGGATAGAAATGGAGCAGCCTCTCAATGGGCCTCTAGCTTCATGCTAATGAATGTAAGTGATCATACAGTATATGTGAAATGCACATTTGCTAATTCTACTTATGCTCCAGAATCCGGCCCAATCGATAGTTATAAAGCGTGGGAGAATCTCCAGCGAGGTAATATTTCCGCTGGATATGTTGGTTCAGGCCAATGCACCGCATATACCGACAGCTCCTATAATACCGTGGATTCTTCAGCTAAAATTGTTGCCGTAGTGAATATTCGTGGAACTGGTACAGGACTTTACGACTTAATGATGTCCTACGAGGGTTTGAACGTTACACCATAGGGGTATGGAGCCTTATCATCTAGTGGATAAAATTATAATGTAGAGGAGCTCTTAGCTCCTCTACATTACTGTATTTATATTATAAAGAGGATTGAAAATGAAATTTTCTAAATATATTCTTGGATTGATTTTTATTTTATTAGTCTCATGTTCCTATTCAAGTAATAAGGATCAAAAAATCACAACTACATCTTATCCACCGCCCAACCTAATAAATAAAACCCAATTCGCCTATCCATTCCCTACAACTGATTATTCTTCCCAATTCCCCACTATTACTTCAAATCCAGAAAGTGGCGTACTTGAATTTGATATTTATAATGATGGAAAACCTGTGTCGTTTTACAATTTTTATCTAGCAACCGTGATGAAAGATCCAAAAACTGGGCTTGAGTTATCGACTTCTCTCGATCGAACCAAAGCACCCCATGCATTATCCAATAAAGGAGGTGAAGTTGTGTTTGGAAATGTACCGCCTGGCAGGTATGGGATAATAATAATAATAGATATTTCGTCATATTTATTATTGAATCCCAAGGATGGGTCAACTATGTTTATTACAGTTGAGAATAACTCACGAATCGATTTGGGCCGATTGGATTATAGCGATTTACCAATAAATTGATAATTTTCAAAAATTATCTTAAGTTTGTGATATTACTGCTTGAAACACTTACTTCGATATGACCGGTATCGCTATCGTATACATTGCCTGGTACCCTTCCACCTCCCCCAGCACTTCCTGCCCCTCTCTCCCCCCGATGACATAAATAAAATTCCCCACTGCCGCCAGGGCCAGGTCCCAGCCGGGGCTTTCCTTCGGCGCTTCGAAC
>DTPJ01000138.1 GCA_011334435.1 Candidatus Poribacteria bacterium
AAGGGTTTAAAATATGGAGAATAAAACAAAAGCTAAACTAAAACGAGGAGAGATCGCTATTGGACATTTTGTGTTGGAATTTGCTACACCCGGCATAGGTCAAATGATAGCAAATGCTGGCTATGACTATATTATCTTTGATATGGAGCATTCAAGTTTCACACAAGAGAACATAAGACAGGCGATATTATCCTCAAAAGCAGCAGGCATAACTCCAATTGTGCGTGTCCAAGATACAGAATACTTCCTTATGTCACGTCCATTGGATGCAGGGGCGCAGGGATTGATGATCCCAAGAGTAGAATCAAGAGATCAAGTTTTAAAAATAATGGAATCTACAAAATATCCTCCAGCAGGCATTCGTGGGTCTGCATTTGGTATCGCACATGACGATTACAAAGGCGGAGATATATCAGTTAGAATTAAAAGAGCTAACGAGGAAATCCTGATAATAGTCCAAACAGAGACCGCTAAATCCGTTGATAATGTTGATCAGATACTTTCTGTTGAAGGCGTTGATGTCGCATGGATAGGTCAGTCAGATATGACCGTTTCTTTGGGCATTCCCGGGCAGTATGATCACCCTAAATTTTTAAGGGCTTTGGATAAGATATTAAATGCCTGTGAAAAATATGGCGTAGCACCCGGATATATTCCCATCACTGTTAAAGAAGCGATTGAGATGATCAATAAAGGTTTCCGTTGTATCGCTTATTCTGCTGATGTCTTTCTATATTCTTATGCGTTAAAAGACGGTATGAGGCAGATTAGAGAGTATATAGATAGTAAGAAGGAAACACCTAAAAAACAAGAAGAACCGAAAGAAAATACTGAAAAGGGACGTGTCATCGATCTTGGCGGGGGGAGAAAATATCGCTTGACATGGTAGGAGGTTTCTAAAATGACAGACGAAAGCAAAAGATGGCTTAGTATTATTCCATTATTTAATCCAGAGGATGGCATTAAGATTTATGATCCGCCCGGAAACGGCTCTGGATATTGGATCGGAGCGCCAAGCGTAATATATGACAATGAAAAAGGCAAATTCTATCTATACTATCGCAGAAGGAAACCAAGAGAACTCGGTCGCGGTTATGAATGCGGTATATCAGAAAGCACTGATGGTATTAATTTTAAGGAGATTTGGACAGCATCAAAAGATAAATTTGGGTCAATATCTGTTGAAAGAGCAGGACTTGTCAAAACTCAAGACGGCAAGTATCGCCTATATATTGGCTATGTTGCACCAGAGGACAATAAATGGAAGATTGACATGATAGAGGCAGATAGCCCTGAAAACTTCAATCCCGATACAAAAAGGCTTGTCCTTGCACCAGAAAACTGCGGAGTTGAAGGTGTAAAAGACCCTTATATTATGATTATCGGCGGATTGTATTATATGCTTGTCAGTTATGCACCTACGCCAAGTATCGGTTCAGATAATTCTTTACACGCTACCGCTGATGTCTTCAATACAGGTAAAACTTCGTCAAATACTGGGCTTGCGATAAGCGGAGATGGGATTAATTGGCAATGGTTAGGCGATGTTATGTCTCCACCTAAAAGCGGATGGAACGCTTATGCAACGAGGGCAACATGTGTTGTATATATGCCACCAGTTTTCTGTGTGTTTTATGATGGTGGGGCAGATGTCAATGAAAATTACGAAGAAAAAACAGGGCTTGCAGTGACTTTTGACCTTAAAAATTATCACCATGTAAGCGTCCAATCTCCAATACTCGTCTCGCCATATTCCTCTGGTTCGCTTAGATATATGGACGCAATTAAACTTGATGGCAAAATATACTATTATTATGAATATGCGAGACTTGATGGAGCGCATGAGCTAAGAATGAATAAAGTTTCTGAAAGATAGAGAGGAGATATAATGGCTACAAACTCACAGTGGAAGATAAATCAAAACGATCTAACAATATTGCGGGACTTAGCAAAGAAAATATCAGATATTGCAAACAGTCCAATTAATCAAGAACGTAGAGAATCATGGTATAAGCATAATTCGCTTGAAAGTTCGCGACCATTAGTGCTTATTGAATCAGGTATTGCCCTTAACGAGCTTGTGACCGAATCTGATCTGAAATGTCAGGAAGGCTGGGCAAGAGGACTGGAACTTGGATTTAGACGGACTATTTATCATTTTGAAAATATCAAAGATGATGAAGTAGTTGAGCCTTATATAAACTGCAATTGGCATGTCTCAGTAAGCAATTATGGTTGTGAAGCGGTATATGAGAGAGGAGATAGTGGGACAGAGTTATCAAGCTATCGTTGGGATCCTCCTATAAAGGACTTACATAAAGATTTTGATAAATTACATCCTAGAACATATTCTGTCAATCGCGAAGCTACTTTGGCATGGAAATCACATCTTGAAGAGGTATTTGATGGCATACTCGGCGTTCGCATACGAGGCGGGTTTTGGTGGACTGTTGGCATGACATGGCCTGCTGTCACTCTCATTGGGCTTGATAAGCTAATGTTATATATGTATGACGATCCAGAAGGACTCCATCAACTTATGGCTTTTCTTCGCGATGATCATATCGCTTTCGCTGAATGGTTAGAAAAAGAGGGTTTATTATCACTAAACAATGAGAATGACTATATCGGCTCTGGAAGCCGTGGATATTGCAAAGAATTGCCAAAATCTGATTGGAAAAATGGCGATCCTGTCAGGCTTAAAGATTTATGGGTCTTGTCTGAGTCGCAAGAAACCGTTGGCGTTGGACCTAATCTATTTGAAGAATTCATTTTTCCATATCAGCTTGCAGTCATTGAAAAATTTGGATTATGCTATTATGGATGTTGTGAGCCAGTCCATAGTAGATGGAACGTCCTTAAAAAAATACCCAATTTGCGTAGTGTTTCAATATCCCCTTGGTGCGATGAGGAATATATGGCTGAGCAATTAGGACGCAACTATGTCTATTCTCGCAAGCCTAATCCTACGCTTATTAGCACCAAACGGTTTGACGAGGAATTAATACGTAACGATATTCGCACAACTTTGAAAATTGCAAAAAACTGCAATGTTGAGATCATTATGAAAGATGTCCATACCTTGTCAGGTGAACCGAATAGAATGGCAAAATGGGTTCAAATTGTCAGGGAAGTTATAGACGAAATGTAAAAATATAAGATGCTGAATACTCAAAACTAAAACCAATTATTCTCAATTTATTACAAAATGGGGAATACTAAAAGTAGATCATTCGTTACCATTCGTTCAATTATCATTGGATTGATTGTTATTATAATAAACAGTCATTGGCAAACTGGCGTAAGTAGCACTCTGGATATTGAGATAACTGACCTTTCGCTATTCTCCAATGTTATATTCTTTCTTTTTATCATCACATTGCTAAACCAAGCATTATTGAGAATTACGCCACAAAAAGCTTTGTCGCATAGCGAATTGCTAACTGTTTATGTGATGCTTGCCACGTCAACTGCCTTGAATGGAACAGATATGATCAAATGTTTAGTTTCACTCGTTAGCAATGGTATTTGGTATGCAACGCCAGAGAACGAATGGGACAATCTTTTCGGACCTTACCTTCCGCGATGGCTAATAATAACTAATAAGCATATACTTAGAGGATACTATGAGGGGCATTCTACATTATATATACCTGAATACATCAAGGCATGGCTACCAAAAGCGTTAGCTTGGTCTGGGTTCGCTACTGTCCTTATTTTCGTTATGGTATGTATCAACATCTTTCTTCGTCGTCAATGGGTCAGGAACGAAAGACTGACTTATCCTATTATACAATTGCCATTAGAGATGACCAAAACAAGTGAAGGTTGGGGACTATTGGGCAATAAACTGCTTTGGATAGGCTTTGCTGTTGCAGGATTTGTGAGTTTTGTAAACCAAATGCACGTCTGGGCGCCAATTGTGCCTGCTATACCCGTTCAACCTGTTAATCTCACTCAATATTTTACGACAAAGCCATGGAACGCAGTATCAAGCCTCAATCGCACTTTCTATCCATTTGCAATTGGTATCGGTTATCTTATGCCACTTGATCTTATCGTATCAACGTGGTTTTTTCATCTATTCTGGCAAGTTGAACGTATCGCTGGAAGTGCTATGGGAATTTCTTATCTTCCTGGATTTCCTTATGAAGAATCACAGGTAACAGGTGCATGGGTTGCTTTGCTTACATTTTCTATATGGATAGGTAGAAAGCATTTTTCAAACGTAATAAAGCAGATATTTGTTGGGTCAGAGCAAGACACCGAAGGGCTTATGTCATATAGAACCGCAATGTTAGGAATTATCATAGGGACAACTCTGTTAATTATGTTTTGTTATTATATGGGAATGTCTGTATGGCTTATGGTAGTTTTCTTTATCATTTATTTTGCTCTATCTACAACGATAACAAGAGTTCGGGCTGAATTAGGACCTCCTATACATACGATGCACGGTAGCACACCTGACGAGATATTAATAACCTTTCTTGGCACTCGTCGGATAGGTCCTCAAAATTTAACTGGTTTCGGTATGCTCCATTGGATTACTGGATATTCTAATAGAGAAAATCCTATGCCTATTCAACTTGAAGCTTTTAAACTTGCAGAACGCACTAATACAAATCCTTCAATGATCCCGATAGCGATTGTTCTTTCTGCCCTGATTGGCTCAATATCGGGATTTTGGGCTTTCCTTCATGATGGTTACAGAGTTGGAGTTGAATCCTATCCTGAAAGGACCTGGGCTGCAAGCGTCGGATTTGATGTCTTAGAATCTAGAATTCAAAATCCAACAGGCTTTCAACCTATATCATTGATTTTTAGCATTGTAGGTTTTGCGTTTACAACGTTTATGCTTATGATGAGAGCTAGATTTTTATGGTGGACGTTACACCCTGTCGGATATGCAGTATCAGGAGAATGGGGGATCGGTAGGATATGGATACCGCTTATTATAGCGTCAACTTGTAAATGGACAGTTTTAAGGTTTTCTGGCTTAAAAGCCTATCGGCAATCAATACCTTTCTTTTTTGGTTTAATTCTCGGAGATTTTGTGGTAGGCTGTGTTTGGGCAACTATCGGCATTGTTTTTAATACTCGCGTTTATGTCTATTGGACAGGATAAATATTGGTTTAGAAAGGAAAATATAGGTGTCTATTAAAAAAATTTCTGTGTATTTACTAATGGCATTTTCATGTCTAATCATCGTTGTCTCATTTCTTGGTGTTTTGATATGTCAAAGTTGCTTCTCATCAGACAAAGAGATGTCAAGAGTTCTTAACCTTCTATCAAAAAACGATTATTCAGGTGCAGTAACTATCTTTAAAAACCTCGCTTCCAAGGCAAAAGACCCATATACAAAAACTCAGCATCTATACTTCGCTGCGACTTGCTACCGAAAGCAAAATAATTGGGCAAAGGCGATCCCCTTATATCAAACGATCGCTAATGAAAAAAATTCAAGGTTCGCTGACATTTCCTTGTATCGCATAGCTAAACGTCATCAGGAGATAAAGGATTATAGATCGGCAATAACGGAATATAGCAAAATTCTCAGTGACCATCAAAATAGTATAGTCGCCATAGAGGCTTTATATCAATTGGCTGAATGCTACTATAACTTAAAACAATATGATAACTCCATAGAAAATTACAGGAAGTTCGCAGATAAATATCCAAACACAAGCAGAGCAAGGCTCGCAGAATATCGCATTGGTTACATCTATCAGGAGGCACAGAGATTTCAAGAGGCATACTCACAATTTCAAAAGATAATACGAAAATATACAGATACCAATATTGCCCGTATCTCGTTAGATAGAATTAAACTATTGAGGGCATCTTCATCAATTACTGTATCAAGAGAGGATAGCTTTTATATAGGCATGGTGCTTTTCTATGCAAAACAATATAAAGAATCACGTGAGTATTTTTCAAAAGCATTAGATAAAACAGATGATCTGTCTGCAAAGTCATCTTATTTTATCGCCCAATCATATCAAAAAGAAGGCAACTATATCATAGCCCAAAAGGAATATGAGTCAATAATAAAACTCTATCCCGAGAGCCAATATAGGATAGAGTCACAATATCAAATAGGGCAATGTGTATGGAATCTTGGCAGAACGAATGAAGCGATCGCCATTTTATCCAAATTCGCATCTGAATATCCAGAAAGTCAATTTGCTGAGGAAGCTAAATACCAAATAGCAAGATCATACTTAGACGCAGGGCAATATGATAAAAGTCTTTCTGCCTATAATGAACTTATATCAAAATATCCTAATGGAAATTTCGCAGATAAAGCTTTATGGGATATGGGCTGGTGTTATATGAAATTAAAGAAGAAGGATAAAAGCGCGTCAGTTTTCCAAAAGCTTATAAGCGAACATCCAGATAGCAAATTAGCAGGTTCAGCAAGGTTTTGGACAGGCATGAATTATGAAGATGAGGGGAAAATTGATGAGGCAATCAGTGCTTATAGATCAGCTATGGAATACAAAGACTGGTATTATTCCGATAGAGCAAAAAAACGACTTGAATCGCTTATTAAAAGCGGAAAAATAGACAAGGAAAGTATCTCTTTGCAGTATAAAAAGGCTGAGTTTGATGAGTCTTTGCCAATAGTATCAAATGTTCACAAATATACGCCTATATGGGTTCAGACATCGCTAAGTTATGGCATATATGACGACGCTATTGATGTATATACCGCAGCAAATGAAGCTGGAGTTGCCCTTGAATCTGCATATTATAATCTTTCTATTTGTTACAAAATGATGGGAGATTATAGAAGATCATGGGCTTATGCTTGGAATCTCGTGCAACTGCCGAATGTTCGCGGTAAAAGAGGTGAATTACCACATCAAATATATAATAAACTCTATCCTGCTTCTTATTCAGACATAGTGTTTAAATATGCAAAATCCAGTAAAGTTGATCCCTATCTTGTTTTTGCAGTCATACTTGAAGAAAGCAGGTTTGATCCAAACGCAATATCAAGTTCAAATGCTAATGGACTTATGCAAATAATGCCTGATACGGGAAAATATATCGCAAAACAACTTGCCATCAAGAAGTTTAGTGTAGAAAATCTATTTGATCCAGAAACAAATATCAAATTAGGCTCTTGGTATTTAAGCAGTCTTATAAATAGCTTCAATAGTCGTGTGAAAGATTACTTTTCAAATGAAAATTCTGACAGACAGAATTTGGATTACGCCGATATTGCAATAATCTTAGCCGTCGGAGGATATAATGGCGGACCTTCCAGAATTAGAAACTGGATAGAAGAATATGGCATTAATGATATAGATGAATTTGTAGAAAGCATCCCAGTGCAAGAGACGAAAAATTACATAAAAAAAGTTATGGACTCTTATGAGACTTATAAATCACTTTACGGATCATAAAAGTTTATATTAAGTTAGTATGTCATTAATGTATTAGCGTTGCCAAAGTTTCCAACAGCGACCGGGTTTATCTGTGCGAAAATATTCAACATTTCCGCGATCAGCTATTGTAACATAACAGGTGCGACCGTCTTTTCCGCCGAATGCAACGTTTGAGCATGACTTGCCAGTTAACTGGACTTCAAGTAACACTTCGCCCTTTGGTGAAATCTTTGCAACAGTCCCTTTTCCATATCTTGTCACATAAAGGTTGCCGTCAACATCGCATCTCATGCCGTCCAGACCGAAATCTGGAAACTGTATCAGAAGCCGTTTATTGCTTATCTCGCCTTTCGGTGATAGATCGTAAGCCCATATATTGCGTTGAACGCTTTCATTGACATAGAGTGTTTTTTCATCAGGGCTAACTTCAATACCGTTGGTTGTCCCCATATTTGTCTCAAGTAAAGTCACTTTGCCATCAGTATCAATACGCCATATTTGACCTGTTGATTTGCTCCAATTAGGATCACTGGCATAAACTATGTCATTTGCACCTATCGCAATATCATTGGGTTGATTCATAGTCGGCTCATGTGCATAGACGCTGATATTAAGGGTTTTCATATCTACTTTCAATATATTGTGATTTGTGTAATCTGCTATTAACATATCGCCTTTACTGTTAAATCTGATGCCGTTGCCGATACTGCCATTAGGCAATTCCAAAAATACGCTACATTTTCCATCTGGTGTGACTTTGCCGATTGTGTGCTGTCTTTCATAGTTTACCGCATAAAGATTGCCATCTTTATCGCATGCAGGACCTTCAATGCCTGATGTAAATCCATTTGGCTCAGTGAATTGATAACTGACGAACAACTCTTCGTTCATATTTTTATCCTCCGCGATTTCCTCTTTTTCGCTAACACAGGATAGAGAATTTAAGGCAAATGAGATCATAATAAAATAAAAGATTATCTTCATTTTTACCATTCCTTTATATCTTCTTTGAGTATAGTATATCAAATATTAATTCATTTATTAAGTGAAAAATTTCTGAGCTTAGGACATTAGTTCGGACATTTCCTAAAATAAGCATGGTTAAAGGTTAAAAGTTAAAGGTTAAAAGTTGAAGGAGTCTGCCTGAACATTTTCAAAAATTCCTGTCTTTTTACTAAACTTTGGACAATTTTGAATTAAAAAATATTGTTAGCTAACCAAATTTATTTTTAATAACAAGAAAAAATATTAAATCCCTCTTTATCCCATACGCGTTAAGTTAAGGACTTTTAACCCCGAAGGGGTGATATATTTATAGAAAACACATAAATAAAAAATCTCTTAGCTCCATCAGGAGCGACATATTTTCCCATCATAGAAAATGGAAATTTAGAGGGATTTCCCCACATAATTTAATTGGATAATAAATTGTCCGAACTCATGTCTGAACTTCAGAAAAATTTAACTGTTTTCAAAATAGGAAGGGTAAATGTTACGTGTAAGCTTAATAGCGGGTAGTTTTTTATTTCACTGGACTAAAAGATAGACATTAATATAAATGAAGGATGTAAGTAATTCATAGGAAAGTCAATAATAGCTCAATTTCTGGTTTAACTGTCCAGACATCATGACCCAGATCGTTATAGATAGTGAACTTAACAGCGTGAATAGAGACTTCTATGGCTTATTTGCTTGCAGACCTCTTAATATTTGCCCAAGT